>JBECUL010000009.1:0-55348 GCA_040225955.1 Candidatus Asgardarchaeum abyssi
TCTCCGTCTCATTATTAATCGCCAAGAAAATAATCATCCACGGGCCACTTATCTTTTGCGCCTAATTAGAAAGTTACATTTTAAACTTTATAAAATTAATTAACTTAATAAGGTGAAAAATATTGGTGAAAAATGTTTGTTCTTTCGAATAACGGATTTGAGAAGATGGTTTTTCTCAAGAAGGAAAAGAGGTTGAGTGACATACAAGATACATTTGAATCTAGGTTTGAGCTTGGGGTTGAAGTCGCATACAGCGTCCTTGCTGAGAGCAAGAATTTAGATGAAGCAACAAAGAAGATACTTGTTATCATTAGCCGAATAAAAGAAAAAAAGAGAAGCAAGGTCTTTGACTTTTATGGCATTTAACTTCTCTTATTTTTTCTTCTATTCGGTGGTTATAATGCGGATTGAAACACAATGTAGAACCGTTATCTTGCAGTTATACTCCATGCCATCCCAAGAGAAAAGATTACTAAAGGCAGAGAAGCAAGTCCTTAGGTTTTTGGAATTATCAAGACATGAGCTGCAGAAGTTAATTTACCACAAGTTTAATCAGCACGTAGAACCGAGAATGTTAACTTTGCTCACACAACGTTTAACTGGCTCACTAGGCAATAAAGGTATCCTCTGTTTTGTTTTGATAAAGGCAACTCGAAATTTATCCAAGATAATGGAATCTGATTCGTTGAGGTTAAATTAGAAAGAGGAAGAAACCGAAGAGAGCGAATACTCACAGCGCGTTCTGATAACGAATACTATGACGTGATCAAGAACTTGTCGACATTTCCATTTGTCATTGTTAGGGAGAATGATAAGTGGTTTTGCTACGTTTCTATTCCTGTAAAACAAGAAACAAACAATTTGATTATTGGCATAGATTTTAACTTAAGAAAATGGGTTGCTGCACCATATAGAGGGCAGCCATTATTCTTCGACGCATCGGAGTACTCCGAAAAGATAGATAGACTCCAAAGGCTAATAAGCAAATATCACTCCAAAGACAATTTAGAAAAGGTAAAGGAGAACTACCACAAGATACAAGAAATTATAAAACTTGCGCGCGGCAACTTTTTAGCATTGATAAAAAAGAAATACGGAATTTGTACGATAGCTATCGAGAGGATTAGCGGCATGTTCAAACTAACAAAGAAGGAATCGGCGATGATAAACAATTGGCTCTATAAGAAAACTGCTCTAAGGAAATTCGTTCTGAGAGCAATGGCAAAGGGGTTCAATGTTATTGAAATCGATCCGAGAAATACTACAAAGCTATGCTATCGTTGTAACTCCAAAGTTCGAATATATGGAAAACACAGAAGATTAATAAGATGTGACAACTGTGGACTAAAGGATTAAAACAGGGACTTAAACGCAGCTAGAAATATAGCAAAACGGGCTATCAAGTACATAAGTACATAAGAGTTGAGATAAGCGAGCTAAGGCGGATGTTAGAAATATTTAAAAGTGGCGGAGTAGGAGATATAGTGGGAGCGGCAAGTTTTTCATAGAAGAAAAACATAAAGTAAAGTAATGATATTTTTAAAATATATCTAGAGAGCGAGAAATAGGTTAAATGGGATAAAGCATAGAAATAGGTGTTTAATTGAAATAATAAAAATAAGTCACTTGTATAAGTCTGTTATCACGAAATCAAGCCCCAATTTTTTTAGTTTACCCTTCGATGGTCTTCCTGTTATGTAGTCCCAGTCTTCATATTCAAAGTATTCTCGCACCCTAGGCTCGAGATTTAATATTAATCCCTTATGGGGACCTTTCTCCATAGGAGGTTTTCCTAAAATTCTATCTGGCAATTTAAATTTACTTGGCTTAAGTCCCTCACGAATGTTGAAGCACCATCTTAGGGTTCCGATTCTATTTCCTATTGTTAGAAATTCTTCGGGTGAAACATTCCAGCCAGTAACGGCTTTTATAAATTCCATTGGTGTTGGTATTCCCTCTATTTCTCCTGCCCAATTCCAGAAGCTACATATTCCAAGTGAGTGAAAAGCGTGCGTGAAGTTTGTCACCAGCCAGTGAATTTCAGCCTTCCCATAGGGATTGTATTTGTCTTTTATTTTAAATGTTCCAATTCCAGGCAGAAATAGTGGGGACCCCCATATCTCAGAATATCCTTCAGTTCCTTGAGTATGTCTAGCAGGAGTTGCATTTGAAATATATGTCACTCCGAGACCTGGACCTGCTCTTGGATCGTGCATTGGTAAATCTTGTCCACCGACGTGCATGGCATATTTCTCACTACCCTTTCCTATTCTATCAGCTGCAAATTTAGAACCATCAGCAAGAATTTCGCCAAAGCTTTCACGTTTAGCTATTAGAAGCACCAATTCCTCTTTTGCCTCGTTATCATCCCATTTTAGTTCAATCCCACCTAAATCTTCCTTAGTTATAATTTCCTTTTCATATAGTTCAAGCGCAAATGCTAGTGTAGAGCCTGTTGAAATGGTATCGAGTCCGTACTCATTACATATATTATTCATCATGATTATGGACTTTAAATCGTCATTTAAGCAATTTGAACCTAAAGCAACTAAGGTTTCATACTCTGGTTTATGAGCAATTATTTTCTGAGCATCACCTATCTCGACAATACCACCACATCCAACTGGACATCCATAACACGCGTATTTTCTTTTTTGGAATTTTATAACAGCCTCATCGCTTATCTTTTTACTATTTGGAAAATCTTCTGGTGCGCCGCTCCAGTTTTTTATTGGAGCGTCCCCTACCATTATGCAACCCGCTGTACCTCCGCATGTTCCATATTTTGAAAGCATTTCCCATGCTGGATTCTTTGTTCCTATTTTAATGAATTGTTTTCGCAATTCTAGGAGATCATCTAGATTATTTACTGGGATTTCTTTATGTCCTTTAATTGCAATAGCTTTAAGATTCTTTGAGCCCATAACGGCTCCTAATCCAGATCTCGCTGCAGCTCTACCAGAGTCCGTTATAACTCCAGAGATTAAAGAAAGTTTCTCAGCTGCTGGTCCAATAGCAGCTATCTTCACCCCTTTATCACCTAGCTCATCACGGATTACATTTTCAGTCTCTGACACCGTAAGACCCCAAATGTGTTCTGCAGACTTGAATTCTATAGAGTCTTCAGTTATCCATAAATATACTGGCTTTTCAGCTCTGCCATAAACTAAAATTCCATCATACCCTGCACGTTTTATCTCAGGGCCAAAGTAACCACCACATCTGGAGTCTCCCCATCCTCCCGTTATTGGAGATTTTCCTATAACATGGAATGATCCACTAAATGGTGCTTGTGTTCCTGTAAGTATGCCTGTCATAAATCCTAAAACGTTATCCGGGGATAGCGGATCAACACCCTTGGGTATCTTTTCATAGAGAAGTCTTACCCCCAGCCCATAGCCGCCATACCATTCCTTATACATAGATTCGTGAAGTTTCTCAACGTGATATTTTTTCTTTGTTAGATCTATATGTAGAATATATCCCATAAAACCATCGGGCATGCGTCTACACCCACATTACCCGTAATTTCTTAATATATCCTCGTTTTTTTAATAATTCCCTAACTCTCTCTTCAGCCTTAAAGATCGGATGTTTAGCTGTAAGCTCCTTTAATTTTGAAAATACGGGATATGTTGCCTGTTGTTCTAATTTCCACTCTTTGGCAAATTTCCCTGTGACTATTTCATTGACTATACACTTTATTTTATCTTTTATCTCGCTGGAAGAGAAAATCTCTTGTCTAGTGAGAGTGCCGTATTGACTTGTGGTGGAATGAAGTTTTGCTTGTTCGAGGTATCCCATTTCAAAAATTGCCTTCCACATCTCAAAAACTTCACCAGAAACATAAAGTTCCAGCACTTCAATTTCTGGTCTAACTCCAGCTTCTATAGCTGTTTCAAAAGACATTTTCAGTGCGGCTAAAGTTATGGCACCCATAACCTGCTCGGATATAAGATCACATATTGTTTCTTCCTCAAAACTAGATTCAAAGGCACCTACTCTTGTAAACCCGATTCCTTTCGCCAAGGCCAATGCAATTTTAAGCTCTAAGTCTTTGGACTTATCTCTAACAGCTATAAGTGCAGGTGCTCCTCGTCCCTCCTTATATAGTTCTCTAACACCTTTACCTATCATTCTTGGTGCTACTAGTATTACATTTACATAGTCTGGAGGGTTTATGAATCCATATGTTATATTATATCCACTAGCGAAACATAAAGTCTTTCCGGCAGTGAGATAGCTTTCGATTTCGGACTTATAAACTTCTGGCATTATTTCATCAGGAATTAATAAGCAAATAACATCCGCCTTTTTGACAGCATCACTGATGGGCATAACTTTGAAGCCATCTTTTACTGCTATATCCCAATATTTATCTTTTATATTTCCCACTATTACATTAAGACCGCTATCTCTAAGATTTAAAGCCCAAGCTTGGCCTTGATTTCCGTAACCAATAATTCCAATTATCTTATCTTTTAATATACTAAGATCTGCATCTTCATCAAAATATACGGTAACGGATCCTATTCTCTCCATATGATCACCACAACTTGTGATTTATTTAATTATTATTATAATATATATTATAATGTCTTATTATTCCTCGGATATGAGATTTATAATAAGAGGAACAATTCTTTGTTTTTCTACATCAATTAACCCTTTATCGCTTATTTTAAGCTCAGGTATAGAGGGACATGCTTGGAACGAAAGTGTCATTATCGGTGATTTAAATGTGGAGCCCAATTTATCTCTAATATCTTTTTCAATTTTCTCAAGTTTTGATGCAACGTTTTCTACATTCTCTAAAGAAATAATTCCTCCTAGAGGAAGTGATAGGCTACTTAAAATTTGATTATTCGAAGCAACAGCAATTCCCCCATTTAATTCAGATATGTGGTTTGCTACAAGTGCCATGTCTCTGTCGTTAGTTCCGATTACTAATAGGTTATGGGTATCATGAGCTATACTGCAGCCAAATGCACCGTTTTTTATTCCAAATCCTTTTATGAAACCTAAACCGATATTTAAGTCTGTTTTCCCAAATCTCTCAATACAAGCTATTTTTGCTATGCCTTTCTCGCTATCGGCGGTAATTTTATGATCCTTAACCACCAGTTTTTCAATGACTCTTTTACTTATCAAACTACCATCCTTAACACTTATTATATTGCATTCTGCAATGCCATTACTTATTTTAACATTAATCTGAAAGTCATCTGGAGTTAATTTTCGTTTTAATCTAAATGTTTTAATGGCCCAATCGGGGTATTTTGATTGTTCTAAATCAATTATCAATCTTCCATTTTCTGCTACTATTTGTCCATTTGCGATAACTTTTGAGATTTTGAATTTTTCTAAGTTATCAATTATTAATATATCTGCTATTTTCCCAGGAACCAAACTACCGATTTCTCTATCTAATCCAAAATATATTGCGGGATTTATTGTTGCCATCTGAATCGCTGAAATTGGATCAACACCCTCATTTATTGCTTGTTGTATAATATAATTTATATGCCCCTCACTCAAAATATCCGAAGGAGTCCTATCATCTGAGCAGAATGAGCAAAACCTTGTTGGAAGCCTTTTCTCTGTGACTATTTTAATTAAATTTTTAAGATCTCTAGCTGCTGACCCTTCTCTTATCATTAAGTGAACTCCAACTCTCAATCTATTTAATGCGTCTTCGATATCTGTTGCTTCATGATCTGACGATGCCCCTGCTGCAAAGTAAGATACTATTTTCTTTATATCTTTAACACCTGCAATATGCCCCTCTATACTTAATTTATGCATCATAGCTGCTTCAGCGAGTCTATAAAACTCAGGTTGAGTTAGTCTACTTATCTCCCCCAGTGCAACTGCAAAGTCCCATGTCATCATTTCTTTAAGGTCATCAAATGTAAAAACAAATCCTGGTGTTAAAATTGTTGTAAGCGCATCATTGGGAGTTGATGGCACTGCTAAAAATACTTTAAGAGGCGTGTTACTAGCTTCTTCTAAGAGTAATTTTAAGCCAGTTTTACCTAATGTCCACAAGATTTCATGAAAATCAGTTATTATTGTCGTAGTTCCAAGAGGGAGTACTGCTTTAGCGAATTGTGTTGGTGTTATCATACTGCTTTCTATATGAATATGAGGATCTATTAGTCCGGGGACTGCATATTTACCCTCTAATGATATGACCCTTGTTTTTTCACCAATTGATTTTGAAAAATCAGAAATTTTCTCTCCTATAAAGGCTATTCTTTCTCCTTTTATTGCTATTATGGCTTGATAAACCTCTTCGGTATGAACATTAACTAGATTAACATTCTTTAATATGAAATCTGCTTTTTCTTCACCATTTATTACTCTTATTAGGTCAATACGCTGTACTCTTGTTGAGATAAACTTCGGCAAGGTAATCCCTCTAATGATTATTTAATTACTTGCTAAAAAATATATGAGAGAAACAACTTAACTTTTAGCCCTTAATATTGTACTTTGCAAATAATTTCTGAATGACATCAAGCATTTCTCTAACGGTAAGCACACTTTTAGGTATTTCTTTATCTGTAATATTCCGCTTCAAGGCATGAGCGTATTGTGTAATTTGTGGAGGAAATAAAAATGTCTCTTTAAGAATTTCTGGTTGAGCGAAGACGTCTCTGACATCGCCTTCCAATAAAATTCTTCCTCTATGCATAACAATAACACGTTTAGCATACTCAGCAACAATACGCATATCGTGTGTTATAAATATGATGATATGACCTGAATCATGCATCTTTTTAACATATTGCATTACTTTTTCTGATTGTCTCCAATCAAGTCCTGTAGTTGGTTCATCAAGTATTAGCACCTTTGGACGCATAGCAACTATAGATGCTAGTGCAATTCTTGTTTTTTCGCCTTTACTCCTAAATATGGGATTCTCTTTTCTTATTTTCGTTAGTTCAAATATTTCAAGAGCCTCCTCCACTCTTTCTTTGATTTCATCTTCAGAAAGTCCTAAATTTCTAGGACCAAAGGCAATTTCCTCCTCTATTGTGTTTGAGAATATTTGATGGTCTGGATTTTGAAAGAGATAGCCAACTTTTCGTGCCAATTCTGCAACGGTGGATTTCCTAGTATCTACACCATCTACAATAACTTGACCCTTTGTTGGTTTAAGTAGACCATTAAAATGCTTAACAAGTGTTGTTTTTCCAGAGCCATTTTGCCCAATAATTGCTACAAAATCGCCTTCATAGATTTTAAGCGATATATCCTCAAGAGCTAATGTCCCATCTGGATATGTAAATGAAAGATCCTCAACTACTATATAGGGATCTGTCATTTCATTCCCTCCTGAGCAATTTAAGTGTCTTTTGAACAGCCTCATCAAGCGTAATCGGATATTGCTCTACGTTACAATTTAATTCTTTATTGATTAAGTGGAATAATTCTGTAACTTGAGGAGGTCTAACACCAAGCTTCATTAGAAAATCAACGTCACTAAATATCTCTCTTGGAGTACCAATTCGAACAATTTCACCTGCATTCATTAGTACTATTCTATCAGCAAATTCAGCAACCATTTCAGCCTCTTGTGTAAAAAGAATTATTGTGATACTATATTTTTCTCTCAGCTCTTTAACAACACTAAATACCTCATATTTTCCAATAGGGTCTAAGCTTGCTGTAGGATCATCCAGAACCAAAACTTTAGTTTTCATTGCCAGCGCGGCTGCTATTGCAACCCTCTGTTTCTGCCCTCCAGATAATCGATGAGGCGGTTTATCTCTATACTCCTTCATATCAACAACATCTAAAGCCCATTCAACTCTTTCAATCATCTCATCATTTGGAAGATTTAAGTTTTCTAAACCAAATGCAACTTCACTTTCAACAGACATCATGCAAAATTGACTTTCTGGGTCTTGGAACACCATACCTACTATTCTTGCTAATCTTCCTACCTTTTCTGTTCTTGTATCTAGTCCATCAACTATAACATTCCCTTTAAAGGTACCAGGAATACTATGTGGTATTAACCCATTTAAACAAAGACCTAGAGTGGACTTCCCCGATTCAGCAGGACCCATTATAACAATAAATTCACCCTCTTCTATATCCAAATTTATATTTTTTAAAGTCCACTTAGGACTTCCTCTATATTTAAACCATAAATTTTTAATTTCAATTATTGGCATGGTAACTCCTCGTTTTTTTATAATCGCCAAGGGATTATAGCCAGGTAACCAAAGTAGTATCTTAGTATTAATACTAGAATGAAAACAGCAAATGATAAAAATATCATAACATAATCAGTTTTGGAATATCTCGGCTCCTTGTAGAAGCTTCTGGGCTGAAGGGGTATAAATCCTCTAGAATCTAAAGCATTTGCTAATATGGTAACTCGCTTAAATGATGTTATTAGCCAAGGAACAAGGATTATTATTAATTTTTTTACTCGCTCTAATAAGCTCCCTTTTTCAAGTTCGAGGCCTCTAGACATCTGAGCTTCAACAATAGTATGATAGTCGTCGTAAAGAGTAGGTATGAATCTCAGTGCTAAAGCAAATATCAAACAGATAAAGTAAGGGATTCGTAATTTCCTCATTCCAGCTATTATATCGACTTCCCTTGTTGTTACAACTAGTATTATTGTTATAGCTAGAAGTGATAAAAGTCGTAATGCCATAGCTATTGCTAATGGGATGCTGAGATCAGTAATATAAATCCCGTCATAGACTTTATAAATTGGTTTACCAACACCACTAAACAATAGCCATGAAACTGCGATTGCGCATGTAACAACAACTGCAGTTCTCAAGAAGGGTTTAAGTACAGCAGAAGTCACTTTCAGTTTGAATTTAAGCCAGATAGCAGGTATACCAACAGCTAAGAGAAATACAAGGTTCCAGAGAGGCATCTGAATAAATAACGCAGTAATAGACATTAAAAAAGTAAAAATGATTTTTGTTTGTGGTGAAAGCTTATGGAAGAATGTATTCCCAGGACAGTATAGCTCAGACATTAATCAAATTACTCCTCGCCTTCTTCTTCAATTAAAGTTAGAGCAAAGAAACCTTCAAAGTATAACCCACTTCTTTCAATATATGGAGTCAAAAGTTTAAGCATCAAGACTCCTAGAGTGAGACATGCAACAGCATCAGCTATAAACCACGGCCATATGGCAACCGTAAATGCAAATTCTGGTGTATACCAACCTATTGCTATACTTACTATCATTCCACCGAAGGCATCCATGAATGTATTTACTATTGACCCGAAAATAATATACATGATGATACTTCGCTTATCCCTCAACATGGGATCTAATTTCATGACCCTCCACACTATAGCTGGAATAAGAGCATCCCACATTCCTGCAAGTACACCAAATGCTATTGCGACTGGAATTGAATATCCCCAGAATGGTGCTGAAAGAATAGTCCCTATAATTGGACCAAGAACTCCCCAAAAACCAAACCAGATTCCCGTAGCTGATGCATAACCGGAAGCTGGATAGATTACAGAAACTCCTGGGATAGGCTGAAAGAGAGTACCAAATGTACCCAAGACATAGTAAATTCCTGAGTTAAGTGCAGCAACAACAATGGCTTTAGTACTTATTTCAGGGGTAAAAATACCCTTTTTCTTACCACTCACTCTTTATTCCTCCTGCTTCGTATTTATTCATGAGAACATATTTATAGGAAATATTACTATCTCTCTATACAGAGGAGGTTTTATTTAAACCTTTTTAGCTATTTTTATAAATAAAGCAAGAATATTTTAAAAAAAATAAAAAGTTGAAAAAAAAATTAAGGAGGAATTAGGTTGTGTGAAAAAGAATTAACCGAAAAAGAAAAGGAACTATTAGAATTAGCAAGAAGTTTAATAGGAGAAATGACACCAGAAGATAGAGTTAAATTTCTTGCAAAACAATGGGCATTATTATTCGGTGGTTTTGTGAAAATGCTTAAAGAAAAATACGGAGAAGAGGGAATAAAGTTAGCATGTGAAGTAATGCGATTTCTCGGAAGAAAGTATGCTGAAGAGAAAGTAAAAGAGCTTAACATAACTCCTGGAAAGGCTGATGTCCTTGACTTCTATAAGATTGAAGGTGGCTGGGATCCCTCAATGGAATATAAGTTTAAATTATTAGAGTTGAATAAGAAGAAGTTCCACATCTATTATACTGCATGCCCACTAGTAGATATTTGGAAGAGCATCGGAGCGCCAGAGGAAATTTGCCAAATTTATGCCTACTTTGACGTTGGTGTTGCCGAAGTTCTTAACCCAAAAATGAAAGTCAGTAATCCAACGTCACTTTATAAAGGCGATGATCATTGTGACTTTATTGTAGAATTAGAAGATTAGAGAACATGATGCTATTCTGATTCAACTATACTAAAATCCAAGCCTAAATCTGCTAGTTCTTTTTTAATTTTTATGTAAGTTTCGTATACTTGTGGTTTTATCTTGAGTGTTTTCCAATCGTATATTTCTCCAAAAGTCAATCCCTCTGGGGCGTCTCTTATTTTATCTTCATATTTTTTTAACAAAATCTTAACTATCTCATTAGCCTCTTCACGCTTAAGTTTTGTTGAAGCGTAAGCCACTTCAGCTTCCCATTTTGCTTCCAATCCGCTACATTGATTCGGTTTTGTTAATTTGGTTTTCCTCACTCCATGCATAACATGAAATCCAGACACCGTGTGTGTTATTGTACCAGCAGCAATCTCATAAAACATCATTTCTGTTCCTGGTCCTGCGTATGTAACTAATCCAGCACCTGAAATGGCCTTTGTATTCCTCTGAGTTGCTTGCCCGACAATACTTCTTACCCAAAGCGCCTCTCTTGCTGTACTTCCAGGTGGCATCACTCTGATAACATCGAAATTTATGTACCCTTTATATCCCTGATAAATTATAAGAGCCATAAATAGGCTAGCTACTCCTACAAGAGCTGTTCCTTCTGGGCCTCCGGCAAATCCACCAACCATTGGAACACGGTATGGATTTGGAATTATGTCATTTTCCAAAGCATACGCAACTTTGCTCAATTGAGCATTATCTGTCTTCATTTCACTAATGATAGGAATTGCTATAGCATCGGTCTTTGTTAGACCATTCTCTATACCAAAAGCTGTCATGTCTCCTATTGCAGAGGGTTGTGCACTAATTAAATGTAATCCAGGTCTATTAACTCTTTGCAAGCTATCTTTTATCCACTTAACTGCATTAGCAGCTGCTATAACTTCGAGAGGTGAGTCATGAACTATTGTTACTCCCTTTATTACTGTTGGTGGTCCAAAATATATGCCATCTATTAAGGGTTCTCTGGCTATGGTTTCATATAATTTAATGAAAGGTTCTCCTTCTTCGGGGTTTCCTTCAATTACCCCTCCAAGTATCATAGGTGGTCTGGTATCCTCAACTTCTCTCTTCCTTAGTATTCTGGTCTCTTTACCAGCTCCTATAGTAATTTCATCACGTACGTTCTTTAAATACTCTTTAACATCAGATTCGTCAATTCGTATCACTCGTTGGCTACTAATATTATAAACTCCCAATTCAAGAAACAACTCTAACCCAGCGTTAAACACATCATCAGCTAAAGTATTATCACACGGTATTATGTTCTCAGGGTCGTACTTTATTTTGTACTCCTTTACTATTTTAGATGCTACTTTCCAAACCCTCATGTTAAAATCGTCTGCTGAGACAAGCTCACCTTCATAATAACTTTTATTTAATATCTCAATGTACGATATCAACAACAAACCTCCTTTTCAAATATGCATAGACAATATAATCATTACATTAATTATTATTACTGAAATAAATATTAATTCCTAGAGATGGAAAAAACGAAGGAACTTGAAGAGATAAAAAATAGCTAAACATAAAGAGGGACTAAAACGACGTTTTAAGGTAAAAGAGATTGGAATCTTTGGCTCCTATGCAAGGGGAGAGTAGAAAGAAATGAGTGATATTGATTTATTGGTTGATTTTGTTAGATTAGAGAATCACCTTTTTCTGATATTCTTGGAGTAAAGGTGGATCTTGTACCTAAAAAAGACATTCGGCCCAAATTAAAAGAGAAAATTCTTAATGAGGCTATTATATATGAAGTGAGATGTTTCACTTCTTATCAAGGTCATACTTGAGAATATTGAACGAATTAAAGGGTTTACTGCTGGAATGAGTTTTAAAGATTTTAAAAAAATTAAAAAAGTTTAAATTTTTCTAAGTTTAAGATACTCTTGAAGTTCTCAAATACTGAGTGGTGTGTAAAATGAAATACGATGCCGTGATTATTGGTGGTGGCCCTGCTGGCATGGTTACTGCTGCTACAGTTAAAAAATTTTACCCCGAAAAAAGTGTTGTCATAGTAAAGAAAGAAGAGGTAAGTATGATTCCTTGTGGAATCCCGTACATTCTTGCCACACTTGGTTCGGTTGAAGCAGACATAATGCCCACTAAATCAGTAGAAAATTTAGGAGTACAATTCATAATTGATGAGGTCGTAGACGTAGATAAAAATAGGAAAATCGTTAAAGTGTCGAGTGGGGAGGAGATAGAATATGAAAAACTTGTTTTTGCCACAGGATCACAGCCAATATTCTTAAACATCGAAGGAAGCAATTTAGAAGGAGTTTACGTTGTTTCAAAAAGCTTTGAATATCTAAAAAAGTTGTATGATGCAGTTAAGGAAGCAGAAAACATAGTCATTGTGGGAGGAGGCTTCATAGGCGTTGAAGTAAGTGATGAACTAAGAAAATTGGGCAAGAACGTTACAATCGTCGAAATGATGGATCATCTACTACCTACGGCCTTTGATAAAGAGTTCGGAGAAATCGTTAAAAAGGAGCTTGAAGCAAATGGCATAAAAATTTATCTAAATTCTACAGTTAAAAAGATCTTAGGGAAAAATAGGGTTGAGGGAGTCGAGCTTGCAGACGGAGGTAAAATCGAAGCTGACCTAGTCATTTTCTCCGTTGGTTATAAACCAAATTCAGAACTTGCAAAGAAAGCTGGCATAAGAGTTGGAACAAGCGGTGGGATATGGGTTGACGAATATATGAGAACCAGTGAACCAGATATTTTCGCTGTAGGAGACTGTGTTGAACACAAAGATTTCTTTACAAGAAAACCAACAAAACTAATGCTTGCATCAGCAGCATGCTTCGAAGCACGTATAGCTGGGACAAACCTATTCAATCTTGGAGTTATAAGAAAAAATAAAGGTGATATAGGCATATTCTCAACTCACGCAGGAAACATAACTCTTGCCGCGGCAGGAATCACAGAAGAAGTTGCTATAAAAGAAGGATTCGAAATAGTTGTAGGTAGAGCTAAGGGATTTGATAGGCATCCTTCAAAAATCCCTGATGCAAGTTCTATCGAGGTCAAACTCATATTTTCAAAGGACGGTGTCATAATAGGAGGACAGATCATTGGTGGAAAGAGTGTTGGAGAAATGATAAATATCGTAGGACTTGCAATCCAAGAGGGATTGACCGTTGCAGAACTTTGCCTAATGCAAATAGGTACGCATCCACTACTTACATCACCGCCAACAGCTTATCCAATAATAGCCGCAGCAGAAGATGCATGGAGAAAAATGAGTAAATAAGCTCCAATATTGCCATTTCATTTAATACTCTTTTTAACTTTTTTAATTTTGAGAAAAGAACAAGTTAGGAAATTGGAGGAGGGTAAAGGGGTCAAAAACTATAGAATAATAAGATAAATTTCCTTTTACACGCTATTATTCTATTTTTGAAGTTTTCACGGTAAGTGTTGTAAATTTTCTGTATTAACTTAGAAAATCAAACTCTTTTTCTCTATAAAATTCTATCACCTTAACTCTTTATTTTTTTGATGAAAATGTAGACCGTTTTAGGGATAGTATAAAGGATATGTATGGTATTGCTTTTGGCTATTGACTAAATTTGGTATGCTAGCATATTTTATGGGATATGGAATTGGCATTTCGCCACTTCAACGTTTGTACTAGGAACGCTAGGTTCGATGCTGTCTGAGCAACTTTCTTACATTAATATCCAAACTGTAAGTCAAGTAATTTGAGTTACTGGTTAACAAGAGAGATCACAAGAGTTTCCAATTAACAACGATAGATCCTAACTTAGCAGCCGCATTTTTCTTTGTGTTGCTTAATAGTGTCATTTATCTCTGCACTTTTATTAATCGAAACAAAGGATTTGCTTTAGTGCATTTCTTTCATATTAGTAGGAAAACTATTACGAGTAATGTCATAAACAGTAACACTATGCCTTCGCCACCAGCAACACCACTGAGGAAGACAAGTGCGTCTTCATAAACCTTTTTGGCTTTGCTCTTATCATGCTTGTTTTTGATTTTTAAATATAAATCAAATAGACCACCAAGGAATATCGGAAATATGTATGATGGAGGAACAAGCATACCTATTGCAAGTATTATTGGTGAGAATCCGCGAACTTTTAGTCTCTTAAAAACTTGTTGTAAGGCAATAGTTAATACTACAGAAACTATAACTAAGTAAGGATCATAAATAGGTGGTACCACTCCACTTTTTATTGCTTGAACTACCCCTAAGATATATCCCCCAGCCGCATAAGCATTTGGTACGGGGAAATTCTCACTTCCGAGTCCTCCAAGTAGATAGTGAAAGGACCAAATAGAGAGTGCGGTTATAACAACTCCAGGAATTATTCCAATTAAAATAGCTTTAAAGACAGTTTTTTCATCGACGTTTGTCAGCTGACCAAATTTCATATAATTCAAAAATATCAATGATGCAAATTCATAGGACCCTAATATTGCAAAGGCTATAAACATATCTTCAACATCAGGAAGGAAAAGGACAGTCGTAAGAATTAGAACAACATCAACTGTGAAGCTTACTGAAAATCCAGACTCTCCTCTCGCTCTAGCAAGAAAGATGGCAGAAATAAAAACAATAGGTAATGCAAAAACGATGATTTTGCTTATATCAATAATCATATCAAATGGCAGTCCAGGGACCAACGCTAAACCAATCAGAGAGAAAATTGGTAATAAAACTAGAGATACAAAGGATGCCCAGCTTGGGATAAAGCCCTCGTCATCTCCAACTCTAAGATTTCTGAAAGTATCTTTAAACACATGCCTGTTTTCATATAAATTTAAGAAGGCCGTTGTAACCATCATGGGAATTGCTATAGAAAAGATCATCGGATTTGTAATATGCTCACTGATTGTTATATTTGAGACCCCTCCCTCAATGAAATACCACACCAAAATGCTATATATTGAGCCTATTAATAGTAGTAGAGAACCAGTAAACGATATAAAAAATCCAACCGCAAACATTAAAGGAGAAATCTCAAAACCTATAAAGGATGGCATGTACTTCAATCTAAGGGTTCTTAGGTTTGAAATAAAAGCTGAGATTGTTATTATCATGGATGAAATTAAACCATACAGAGCTCTTCTAAAATACTCACCCTTTTCGGCAAGTGCCTTAACGATAGTTGCTGTTGGTAATATCATGGGCCATCTAAGCTCTAAAAATTGTTTTCTTAAGGGATATAGCAGAAGTACACCAAGAATAGAGCCAACCAGCGACACAACTACTATTAATGGTATCGAAATATAGATCGTATGTGCCAAATAATCCCTAAAAACTACAAGAGCCGCTATATTGGCACTCACACCAAAAGCAGGCAAAGACATCGCTCCAACAATAATTAGAATCACAACATTTTCTCTGTAGTTATATTCACCAGTTAGCTTAAGTAGTAGGTATCCCAAGATAAAAGTACCTCCAATTGCAGCAATACCAACTTTATATGATAAATAGATACCCAAAAAATCCAAAAGTGCTCCAAGAAAAATGCCAAAAAATATTGCACGCATTGTTAATGGGTTTTTAGTGTCTACTTCCATGCGAGTACCTCATATGTTTTTATCTGTTTTCTTAATTCTGCAGTTATAACTTTGTCGATACTGGCAATAAATAGTATTTATTGATTCCATCGATTATGCCTAAATAGTAATTTTATAATAGATTCATGAAGTCATTATACACATATGGTATTTCTGGAAACTTCTGATTGGGTGTATTTTATGCGAAAAGCAGTGTCTATTGCGATAGGTATAATAGCAGGTTTTTCATTTGGAACTGCCTCTATATTCATTAGACTTTTGCTAAATGTTGACAGCAACTCTATTGCATTTGCACGACTGTTTATAGGATTTTGGGCTCTATTGCTGCTGATATATTTAAGAAATGAGTTAAAACAATTTGTCAGAGTATTAATGAACTACAATTGGAAGCATGTCCTAATGGGTTCACTTTTAGGTTTACATTTTATATTCTTTGTTGCATCTGTCAAGCATACAACGATTTTACATGCAACAATCTTTGTGAATACAGCTCCCATTCAAGCTTTAATTTTATCACTCATATTATTTCGAACGAAGCCATCCAGGAGAGAAATTCTTTCAGTGCTATTAGGGTTTACTGGCATACTCACAATAACCCTAACAGAAAAGGGTGTATCAGCTGGAAATATTATCGGAGACCTTGAAGCTCTTCTGGCAGCTACGTTTGAAGCTTTTTATCTAAATCTAGGTGCCGACCTTAGAAAAAAGGTTGATGCTAAAGTTCTGATGGTATCGAATTTTATGATTGGCTTTATCGTTGTTTATCTATATTGCATTCCAATACAAGGTGGAATTCATATTCCGCTGGATTATTATACAATACTTATTCTTCTCGCATTAGGATTATTGCCAACCGCAATAGGGCATACTTTATACATAGCTTCTGTAAAGGCATTAAAACCTTATGAAACAGCAATGATGGCACTCCTTGAGCCAATATCGGCATCAATACTTGCAGTAATATTGTTCAACGAAATTCCAGGAGTGAATTCAATAATCGGATCCATTTTAATTGCATTAGCGATTCTTCTTTTATTTTGACTAAATATTATAAAAATCGTATATCTCCTATTTTAAAACCCTAAGATAATAAGAGGCTCTTTAAGAAGGTGAAGCTTGATAACCTATGAAAAATAATATCTATTCTTTAATTTTTTCAGCAATATCTGTTATGTTTAGCTTTCTAAGAATGTTAATGATGTATGTTAGTAAATCCTCGCTCTCTGAAGTGTCTGGAACTTTTAACTCATTCTTATATTCAATCATATCCCATAGCGATACTCCTGCTATTTCTGCAGCTTTCTTAAGAGTCACCGGTCCCTTTTTATAAAGCTCAATAGCTCTTCTCATTTTCTCCCTTTTGACTTCTTTCCATAATGTTTTTCTGGTAGTACTATCTCTATCTGTCTCCTCCATATTTAATACCTTACTTACTCTGATCACTTTTCTCCAAGAATCTCTTAATATTCTTAGAAAGATACAATACTCTGTAACTCTGGACATATTAAGTAGTTGAATCACTTAATATTTTATAGAATTCATTCATTTATGGTATGTAAATAATGTAAGTAATAATAAGAGTTTTTTAACTTAAAATATGATATTAAGGGTAAAGAAATTATAAAAGGCTTGCTATTAATTTGCTTGCTTTAAAAAATCTAATGCTTCTGCAAAGCAATCACTTGGTGATAGTGATGAATAAAACCACTATTGATATCGTAAAAGAATTTAAGCAGGAATTAGCAAAAATTCTAAACAACAAATTATTAAATGTAATTCTATTTGGTTCGTATGCAAGAGGGGATTTCTCTGAAGAATCTGATATAGATGTTTTAATAGTTGTGAAAGAGAAACCTTCAATTGAGGAGGAAAACGAGATATCAAAGCTTTGTCTAAGGTTCTTGCTTAGGTATAATGTTTTAATTTCCGCTATAACTTATTCAAAAGAGTTATTTGACCTCAATAATTTCTTTATCCGAGAGGTAAAAAAAGTTGGTGTTACAATTTGAATAGAAATGAAATACTAAAGCTAATAGAAAAAGCTGAAAGGAGTCTAAAAGCCTCTAAAACACTTTTAGATAAAGGATATTATGACTTTGCGGTTTCGAGAGCATACTATACAATGTTTTATTACGCAAGAGCACTACTCTTAACAAAGAATATAACGCCAAAAAAAAACATTCATCTACAATATCCCTTTTTTGTGAGAAATTTGTTAAATCTAAAGAGTTTTCTTAAGAGTTAGCCTCATATTTAATAGATGCGTTTAGAAAAAGACAACTTGGAGATTATGATATATTTGTAGTGTTAAGTAGAGAGGAGGCTGAGGACTTGATTGAAAAAGCAGAGATATTCATTAATGAAACAAAGAATTGGATTAAAAATAAGGGTATTAGCTAAAATTAGTTTGGTAAGATATAGAGTCAATATTTGCTATTCTTAATACCTTAATATATCAAAAATGTAACTTAGAAAAATTAATTTTTTAAACAGTTATAATTAGTATTTTTTGAAAAATAAGACTTTTGTCGGATTCTTATATATAAAAATGAATAAAATCACTTGTGTATGCGAATTAAATTTTTAAGTCTTTAAATATTAGTGTGATATTTGGTGATCTAATGGCGGATATCAAAGTAAACAAGCCAATATTCCTAACAGTTGGAGCACTTTACTTTATTGAATTTTCGTTATTATACAATCTATGGATGTCTCTGCCAGAAACCATTGCGGTAAGTTGGCTAATAACTGGGAAAGTGACCGATTATTCTTCCAAACAGTCATTTATGGCTAAATTCCTGATAATCAACATATTCCTAATAGCTCTCTTCGTAGGAATGACTCTTTATGCTATGAAGACAGAAAAAGAGTACGTCACTCTCCATACACGTTACGGCGGCGCATATAAAGTCAGAACCGAATATCTGCCAAACTATGTTGGAATGATAATTATTATTGTATTAGTAACGCTCAGTATGTACATTTCGGATATCATAATGTTTAATACTTCTGGGACGTTTTTCTTCTTCAACTTTCCGTTTCTTCTCATATATGCATTCACGGTGTTTGCATTGTTTCTTATAGCAATAAAGAAATATGTTTATGAAAAATCAAACAATAAAGAATGAAATAGACATAAGATGTGAATTATTATGCAGCTTACACTCGAGGAACTAGGAATTTTTAAACTGCTCGGAATTGCTCTATACATAAGACTGAAGGAACTAAAAGAGAGAAAAATAGGAATTGCTAAGAGTCTCCACAGAGAGATTTTATCAATACCTACAAAATACATAGCTGAGGAATTTTCCTTTTATAAGGACTTTAAAAACGAGGCCTATATCAATAACTTCCTTTTACTTCTATCCGAGAAATATGATCTCTTAAAACTTAAGGAGCATGATGCTGAGATAAGAACAGTTAAGCTTTTTACGGTAGCATTAGAAACATTTGAGTGTCTATTAGAGAAAAATCAAAAGCTTGTTAGAGAAATCATTGAATCGATCTTAGAGGATAAATCAATGCATAAGTCAATCAGCAATTTAAAACAACATCCAGAGCTTCTTCTCAATGTAGAGATTATGATAGTTTTTCTGATGCTTTTTTCAATCTCATTATCTGTTAATATATTCGCGCTCGCACTTGAAGAGATAAGTGGAGGTTTGTCATCTGTCTCAGAAGCCAGAGAAAAGGCATTTTTCAAGTCAATTTCTATAATCTCATCAATAGGCGTTCACTTAAATTCTAACATACTTAGCCTTTGTAAAAGGATAAATAATAAACTCCTCTCTACTTTTGCTTACTCGTCACAAAAGCTTCTCGATATCTACGGTGGTTTGTTTTAACTTATTTAAGGACCTTAATCATTCAGATTATAGAAATTTCTTAATTACATCTATTGCCTCTATTAGATTGTTTACCTTCGCATCCGCAAGTTCTGGTTTTTCTTGATCACCGCTTCTATCTAGGAAAATTGTACGTATCCCCACTCGTTTTGGAACTATTATATCCACTAAAACACTATCGCCTATCATTATGGCTTCATTCGGCTTTACGTTCAAACGATTGAGAGTTTCAATAAATATTTTCGGATTTGATTTCTCGCATCTGGCTTCATATCCAGTCATTAGAAGGTCTATATACGGCAATATCGGCTTCAGATATTTGTAAAACTTGAACTTTGCAATCGTCGTCACAATAGCTGTTTTTAGCGATAAATCCTTCTTGATCACTTTCAGAAAATCATACACATCTGGGTATATCACAAAAGTTCTATCTAAAAGTTTGATAAGCCCCTTGATTGTGTCCCGATCAACTTTGACACCTAACCTTTGAAATATTCGCCTTAAATAACTATACCAGCTCTTATAGCCATATCTTGGATAATCGATGAAAGCAACAAACGACCATGCAGCTCTAATTTGTTGAGGGTAAATATGATAACCGTGTTGAACAAGAAAATCACTGATTGTTAACTCATCAACTGGATCATCAACACGAGCTATCGTACCATGCAAATCGATTAAACAAGCTTTAATGCCCATATGCTACAACTCTCAAAAGAAAAGTTAAACTAAGTAGCGTATCATTATCTTTTAAACTTTTTTATCAAAATCAAGGAAAATGTAGTTATGAGGGGGCTAGTTAGCTTTTTTGGAAATATATGTTTGTAGAGTGTGGTACATTAATTAATGATTATTGATGATTAATGATACGTTAATCTGGGCATATGTTGAAAGGAATAGATGAAAAATATTAATCTTGTGGCATCCACTACTTTTTTCACCAACACTTTTTCAAGTGTCGTATTAAGATACTAAGAAATGCTTAAATATGATATATACCTACTTACCTCAGAGGGTGTAATATAAATATTGATAAATATTTTGTCTCGTAGATAAAAAAATTGAGTTTATTTGATTAATACTCTATTGGGTGGTGGTGATTATATCTAAAAAAGTGTTAATATATATCTTAATTTTTATAATCACTATAGCATTTGTTAAACCAGCAACATATCACACAAAGTTTATTTCAAAAGAGCCTAAGCAATCATCGTTTGTTATGCTTAGCAACGCAAAAGCAACTTCTGACATTACCTCTGACTTTTTAAAAATACAACCAACAGAGTTTATAAAACCAAACGAGAATGGCACTGGTTTTGTAACATTAATAACTAGCAGTAATAAATTGGGAGTTAAATATTTCATTGGAAGTGCATTTAGGTATTACTTTAAAAAAACAATTGCCAAAAACTACAAGTATTATGTTTATGAGGAGCCGATACAACTTCCTAATAAAATGACCTTAAGTGATTTCGAAGAATATTTAACAACAGATAGCAATGTAATGTCATCAGGTTATATTGATGTATATGTCTATGCACCAGCATATTGGAGCCGCTTTCAGACAATTACTGTAAAAATAAAAGTTGTGAACAACATGCCATTTCCGTATACCTTTATAGGGTACGCAAGAGCTTTTGTCAAAGATAAATATCTGGATGGTGACACAAACTATAATGATTGGGAGTGGGTTACCGAGTCTTCAGGTAGCGCTCATATTTCATTTAAATTAAACCCTGGACGCTATAAATGGATATATGTACAAGTATCAATTGGATGTACTAGCGTAGGGCTCAAGAAAATAGTTGCTGGGTTAGATTTAATAGACTTCCAATTATATGTGGATAAAGGATATAACTTTGTACAAAGGTTTAACAAAGCATACGATTATCCTCCTCCAACATTAGTGAACCAAAATGAAGATGTATTCGAACAAAATGATCTTATACATCCCACTTACTGGAGTGTAATAAAAAAAGCAGGAGAGGCTACAGATAGTCCATATATTCATCAAAACTGTATTGACACACCATTCGAGTCAGGAGAAAAAGTGTTACACTGGGTAAATAGTCACTTTACTCCTGATAGCGAAAGTATCTTATTCACGTATAACTCCAAGAAATATACTTTTTTTAACGTAACTGCAGCAGATATATGGACTTTAGCACATATTTTCTCAGATGGAAAATATCATGGTATCTGTGACGAATATACAACGTTATACGTTGCATTTATGAGATCTCTAAATGTCCCAACAAGGTATATTGTTGTAGACTTTTTCATGATTGGAGGGCATGCTTTTGCAGAAATTTGGGCAAAAGACCCAAACAAAACATATTTCAGTTGGATTCATGCAGATCCTGCTTTTAATGAATTCAACAATCCTTCAGCAGAATACGGTTGCAGGTATCCAACAGTATGGCAAAGTGTTTATGATAGTCATAGTGATTGGGACGTTTTCACAGATGATAATATTCTTGATAATGCGATTTACTATCCTAATGTTACTTTACAGATGTGTATACCAAAGCATGTAAAATTTGATCGCGAAGGCAATATAATCGAATATGAAGATACTGATACCATACAATACTTTAAGTATACAGGCCCAAATCAATATGGGTGAGCAAACATGAAAAAGAAAGGTTTTCTTTTCTGCGTTGCTACCTTTTTACTTATAGTGTTATCTCTCGCACCAATCGTTATCTATAGCACTGGGAAAACAATCTACCACGATAAAGTATATCTTTATGAAAGTAGCCTGGATGTTAAGCTCATTAATGAAACTATCTACTTTACTGAAGGTAGCCACGGAAAAATCTATCGCGTTTCGAGACTGATTAACATAAATGAGATTAACATTGTCGTTGTAGGAAGTTTGAACATTAGCTACGAGCAATGGATTGACTTAAACAACAAATCTGTTGGTTTCCCAGCAATTTGGGAAGACTCTCCTGAAACTAAAGGACTAGATAAAGCATATCCTGAATATGCATTTTACAGCTTTATTCCATTCAATGAAAGTAAGTTAGAAGAGCTTCACGAAATGGGACTCAATGTAACTTTCAGGTCTGATTATAACGGTACTCATTTCTCACAAGCAATAATCTTCGGCAAAGTAGATTATACTTATAGTGGGTATATCCACATACTGATAAATAACACGATCAGAGACAATATAGCAGTCACTGTATCAAAAATAGTAAAGGAATACCACCGAGAAATACTAATCATTAATAAAACTACTGACCTTCAAAATCCATCATACGCTATTTATAAAGCAGCAAGCTTTCTTATAGATCACGAGTATCAGTTTAATTATGTGGCTGGAATTTTTCTAGTACCCAGGGACTACCTTCCAAATGAATTCAGCAAATACTCCTTTGTCTGGTCTTTGAGCTTCTTTAGACTAATTAACAATGATGAATGGTATTCCATATATCACTTTATTATGGACCCTAATGGGAATTTCCTTAGATTTAACATAATTACCTATAACAACTATGTCTGTTGTTCAAATGAGAACAATGGCTCAATAACATTAAATTACTCATATTATTATCTTCTTTATGCAGTAATCATAATATCCGTAGTAGCAATTTCGATCTCCTTTTTCTTCTACATAACAAAGTTATATCGCTTTAAAAGCAACAAAGTGCATAGTAATTGGATTGCGAGAAAACGAAGTGGTAAGTTTCAAAATGAGTAGGGTGGCAACATGTTTAAGTTCTTTTCTGAAATCAGAAATGAGGTCGTAATTGCTTTTTTCATACTGTTGGTTCCGATGCTGAACAATGTCGTTTTCCTAAACATGAGTTCGTATGTCCAAGCGGAATATCCTGGTGATGAAATAGTTCAACAAAACTTTATTCTCCGATATATCAAGAAATACCTAAATCTTGTAAATCCACATAAGCCATTTTTCGTCTCTTAACTCATTTTTTCCTTCAATATGTCTTACAACTATGCCATAATAGTTTCGTTCTGATATTTGAATCGTTGATGCGATTCTTTCCAACTCTCTTAATGTAGTTCTTGCTTCCTTTTCTTTAAGGTCTTTCCATTTTACTTCAACAAGTATATCATCTTTTTAGATTCTCTCTTTTGTTGGTCTCTCTTGCAAGTAGGTAAATTCCACCATGTCGTCTAATGAATTTTTCTCTTCTCTTTTTATTATTATCTCAGATAAATGGGCTACAAAATTAGTTTAGAATTCTAAGTCAATTAAATAAACAACTAATAGAAAAGCATAAAATTAAGGAGAATTAATAAAAGCTTCAAAAAAATAATAAAATATAGCCAAAGTTTAAAATTTTTCAGAAAGTGAAGAAAATGAAAACATACTCGGCTCTTCATAAAAAATATATCGACTCCCTAATAACAAGGATAAAGGAGCATTACAAAGGTAACCTTGTCTCCTTAGTGATATTTGGCTCATATGCAAGAAATGAAAATAAGCCCAAATCCGATATAGATATTCTCATAGTTCTTAAAAATGCTGGAAGAATGAGAGAAAGACTGGAAGACTTCATTGAAAACATCGAGGAGCCTCTAGAAGAAATCGCAATGAAGCTCATGGACGAGGGAATAAATCCAGAAATTTCACCGATAATCCTCACAAAGGAAGAAGCAAGATACCTTAATCCGATATATTTGGATATGACAACAAGTTGTATCATACTTTATGACAAGGACAATTTTATGGAAAAAATACTAGAAAATCTAAGAGAGAAGATGAAAAATTGGAAGAGCTATAAGGAGAACTTTGGAAACAAATGGATATGGGTAATAAAGAAAGGTGAGTTCCTGGGAGGAGTTAAGCTTGGATAAACTTGCAAAAGACTACTTGAAAAGAGCTAACATAAGACTTGAAATTTTAAGAATACTTTACGAAAAGAAAGATTATCCAGATGTTGTCAGAGAGGCTCAAGAAGTTGTTGAACTTGCTCTAAAAGCTGTATTAAGAAACTTGGGTGTCGAAGTTCCAAGAATGCATGATGTCAGCAGAATTTTAGAGAAATATAAAAATATGCTACCTAAAGAAATCTCAAGCAACTTAAATAAGATTAAAAGAATTTCAAAGAGATTGAGAAAAGAAAGAGAATTAAGCTTCTATGGTGCTGAGGATTTTATTCCGCTTGAAGAATATGACAAAGAAGAAGCTCTTAAAGCAATAAAGGATGCAGAATTCGTTGTTAATACTGTTCTAAGAGCTTACCAGAAATAAGCTTTTTTCAGTTCAATCATTTTATTTATACTAAATTCCGAAATTAAAACAATCACCCTTAAAAGTTAAGATCCATCGGATTTTCTTGATTATCCCTCTTACTTTTAAGACTGCTCTAATCTGGCATGTTGCGGAAGAGGCCGGAGGAGCGGATTGGTTTAGTTGAAGTTATAAAGAGAATAAGAAAGCCGATACGATAATAATTTCTTTCTTCTTTCCTCTTAGAGCGATTATCTATTTTTTGTTTATTCGAAGGAATATCCAAAATGCTGGTACAATATTTTGCGCTTGGAAGGTTTGAAAAACTAATGAGCCATTTAGAATAACCATTTTGAAGTGTGTTTTTCAGAAGTGCATGTTTTTCTAAGGTATTATTCACATCCGTTGATATGTTGCAGTCCCATGACAGAGGAGATGGTATCAAAATCTTGTGGGTTACAACTAATTATTTTTTCGCACAGCTCAGAAGCTATCACGGAGATTATACAGTCAGATATTTTCTTACAGTAGTAACTCACTCTATTACCATGTAGAATATTCTGAAATCCACTATTGCATGTAGTATTATTGACCGTTACGTCTTTAATTTTATTGGTGGCTGTTTCATGAGTTCTGATAAAATCTACTATATTGCAGCCTTTACAGCGGAAAGCAATGCTGATATGACCGTCTGGTAGATTTACTTCGCTAATACTTGCGTGCAGACAGTTAGTTGAATCTTTCATGATGGAAACTCCGTGAAAACATTGCAGTGGTGCTCGGATTCTCAATACATCTATTGCATCAATTATTGAGAAGTATTCTCTGAATGTTAGAATTACACCACCCAGAATACTGATTATATTTGATATTCGTCTGGTTCTTGGCAATCTTGAAAGCCTCTTAAGGGTCTCTTCAATTCCATAGTCAAAAATCAAATTTCGCAAAAATATTAAATCTCTAATTAGTGTGCGCTTAAATTCTCCGACAACATATGTTGATGTCACCAGTTTTCTCTCATATTTCTTAAATTTCTCATTCAGCCTATTTCTAATTGCTTTAGGAGCCAATATTCTGGGAATCAAAGCGGATGTGTCAACGTATACACAATCCTTGGTTTTCAATATGCAACCTCCACATTGATTCCGATGAAGAATCCCTTATCTACTAATAATTTTATGAATTCCCTTATTTCAGACTCTGACATAACTTCCTTGACATTTGGAAGAATTTTCTCCAGCAGAGGTACTATTTTCTCACCATACTCCCTAGCGCACCAAAGCAGATCAAGGATAAGTATTCTTGTCGCAGAAAGCCTATTCTTCTTGGCTTTTGTATAAAGTAGCTCAAGCTCCATTATTATTTCATACCAGATTATTTTCTTTTCATCATCACCAGCATCATTATACTCGCTAATTTTATCTAATAAGTGGGTTCGTATTTCATCAAAAGATCTCGTATCCTCTAATGAAACATAGACGTACTTTCTATAATCTTCTATTGTAGGTATAGGGTAGATAATACCGCTTGATAGTAGCTCATAGATTTTTCTGTCAACAGTTTTAGCTCCTTTTCCCTCTGTTATTAGATCTCTCTTTCTGAACTTATTTCCTTTTTTCATAATATTACACCTTATATTATATACGACGTAATAAATTAAAAAACATTTCGAATTTCTAAATAAATCAGTCATGTCTTTTGAAACTGTTACGGTTTATATTGATTTATATACTTGTTTTACGCGGCTATTAGACTTGGAGAGGTGCCCGAGGTACTTAGTGGAATCAAGGAATTTACAGGCGTTGTGGTGACGCTATATACATTTAGGAGAATCATAAGATCCAAGTTAGAGACGATTCAAGATGCATCTCCATAATTTTTCGGAAGTACTAATAATATCTGCTTTGTTGAACAATTCAATGAATGGTTGCGTAATGTTATAATAATATCGCTGATAAATGTGTTATATGCGATATCATAATAACTTGCTCTAAATTCCGATTTCATAACTTCAATATAACAATGTTTTGGTCAACAAAGCAATAATATAGTAAAATTTATTAATGATACTACTTTAGTAGTAACATAGTAATTAGAATTGTAAATGATATGGTGGTCTTTGGTTCTAAAATCTACACTGGGTTCTGTGGGGTGAACACTAATATGCAAGAGAGTGTGACGATAAAGGCGGATAATGTAACGAAAATTTACAATGGTAATGTAACAGCACTCAATAAAGTTTCTCTTGAGGTATATAGTGGCGAGATATTTACGTTATTAGGGCCGAATGGTGCTGGAAAGACGACCTTGATTAAAATATTAACTGGCGAACTAAAGCCAACACAAGGTGAAGTATTAATTCTTGGTGTAAGCCATAAAGAGCTTTTGAAATCAGATATGCGTTTTCGGGTGAGTTATGTACCTCAGGAGAACATATTTTGGGGGAACTTAACGGTAGAAGAAAACTTAGATTTCATAGGGTCCATGTATAGACTGACGAGGAATGAATTGAAAGAGAAAATACGTTTTCTGCTTGAAGAGTTCGATTTGGTTGATGTTAGAAAAAGATTAGCAAGCAAACTATCTGGTGGTATGAAGCGAAAGCTGACAATAGCGATGTCGTTAATGAATGATCCTGAAATTCTGATACTTGATGAACCAACAGCAGGATTGGATCCGAGAACCAGGGCTTCGTTAATTGCCAGCTTAGAGAAGCTTAGAGAGTTTGGAAAAACGATATTCTTAACTACTCACATTGTTGAAAGTGCCGAACGTATTTCTGATAGAGTTGCAATAATCAACAAGGGACGTATAGTTGCTGTGGACACAGTTGACAATTTAAAGCGTAAACATTGTGGTGAAGAAGTTGTTGAGATTTTATACAAGCAGCTTACTCAAGAAGCTTTAGAAACAATAAAGGCTATTGTGCAAGGGGAACGCATTGCAACAGCAGGTGACAAGGTGATTATTACTCAACAACATGGTAATGTCATTGAGGAGTTACTAAAGCTAAAATCGAGGGCAAAAGACATTCTTGCGGTTATTTTACGAAAATCAACATTAGAGGATGCTTTTCTGTTTATTACAGGAGAAACTTTGAGGGGTGGTGAGGGTGCTGTTTAAAATAGTTAAATATAAATTTTTGTCGGTAATTCGAAGCAAAGAATTCTACATATACATTATAGGGATTCCACTGGTTTTCATGATAATTTATGGTGCAATGTCGTCTTATGCATATTCCTCTGTAGAGCCAATGAAAATAGGATTCATAAATAATGACACACCATTAAGTTATTCCATAGGAAATAGTACTTATAATGCTTATTTTGGTAATGATTTCTATACATATATGAGTGCTCTTACTTATGAAAACTCATCGGTTAAGATTTTCGACATAGTAAATATCAGCAGTAAGGAACAAGCAGAGAAGATGGCGGTGCGGCTTGAAATAGCTGGTGCGGTTTATATTCCAGAGAACTTTTCAGAATCGCTATTGAATTTCTCTAAAGCCATGACATACAACATATTAATGAGTATGTTAGGTGCCAAAGCCAATGAGGCGTATGAAAAAGGTGACTATGACTTAGGGTCCAGATATTCACAAGCGATGGGTAATCTTAGTTCATTCGCTAATGTGAGTTATAGATTGAGAATATGTTTCATAGGTGATCCGACAAGCAGCAATGCGATGACGAGTTATGAGTACTTATGGAAGGCTATGATAAACTTTGCATATCAGCAAGTAGATTCATTCCTTAAGGAGTACTCAAATTATCTATCAGACACATATAACATCACAATTAATCTGAATTCTACAAATCTCAGTATTGATGTATCAAATATGTTTTCTATCGATTTTGAGGTAATCGGTGGAAGAGCTGGGGCCGTGAAGGAGACATTTATACAAATGTATTTCTCAGTATTGGTACCTGGACAGTTGGTTCAAAGCATCATATTAGGCTCTATTACAGTGGTTATTCTAGTTGGATACGATATTGAGCATAAGATACTCACAAGATTAAAACTGACGAGAGTAACAGCTCCAGAGTACATTAGTGGAACCTTAGTTACATGGTCCTTTATTGCACTATTCCAGTCGGGAATTTTGTTGGCCATTGCTTTTGCACTTGGGTATGTTAGAGTTATCGGTACAATAGCACATATCGTAATTGCAGTTATAGCATTAGCTATGGCTGGGATTTTAACAGCAGCAATCAGCTTAATAATTGTGTCATTTGTAAGCGAGAAGGTAGCAACTCATCTTGTCATGATAATATTTGTCCCATTGTCCCTGTTTATTGCGGGGTATTTCCCGATTCCAAATCCAACGATCTGTAGCTTTATGGGCACAACAATTACTGTCCTGGATTTGCTACCATGGAGGGCTGCAGTCATTGCGCTTAGGAAATCATTAATGCTCCCAAATATCTATAGTGCAGCAGAAGCAACTCCAGAAGTTCTAATGTTGGTTCTCTGGACAATATTATACTCAGCAATCTCCTTTGTTGCATTTTCAAAAGCAAGGTTAAAGAGACGAGAGTGACAAACCATAAGCTAATATGAGCTTTAACATTCAAAGAGCCTAATATTTTATCTTTTTTATGTTCACCGTACTGATTCTTTTCTAATCGTTACAATAGCATACTCGCCAAGCGATATGTAACTTGCAAAATGTTATGTACATGTAAGGAAGTATTTTTAATGGAAGCGAAGATAAGTATTTTTTTCTTAGCTTTATTTTTCAAGAAAAGAGTTACAAAGTTTGAAAATGTAGGTAATAATCATTGTATTTATGAACAGCTATGATCTGTATCACTTGTGCGAGTCATGTCTTAAGTGCATGATCTATCACTGACGACCATTTAGAACTTTTTAATGTTCAATGAATAAAGGAAGTTCTTAATAGTGAGATAACTTTAGTAGGTTGCGACAAATCATATACTCTGTTAAGTAACCCAGTAGGAGTAATTTACGAAGCGTCAAAGAGCTCTTAAGACAGACTACTGTCATTTTGTATACCATCTTTTGATCTGTTCACTAAAATTTAAATAAGTCATTAAGAAGATTATCTGGAAAATAGAAATAATTGCTGGGTACATTGCCATAGCATATCCACTTTCTCCAAAGACTGTTGCTAATAAACCTATTGTCAATGCTACGTTTTTGCTAACTGTAGTGAACACAACTGCTTGAGTATGGGCATAATCTAATTTTACTAAAAATTTGGTAAACACAAGTGCTATGGATATCATTATTATGTAAAAAGAGCTTGCAATAGGCGCTATTAAAATAAACTTAGTCCAATGTTTTATTATCAACTGACCTTTAAGCGCAAAAATCACGAAAATTAGGATGTAGAGAAATACCAGAGTAACTAATGAAAAATAGGGCTTAACATTATTAAAGGCTATATGTTTTCTTTCTATTATCAGTTCTCGTGTGATCAATCCTAAAACCAAAGGCAACACCAAAACAAAAATTAAACTCTTAAGAACATCAACGAAAAGGAAAACAGATTGCCCTATGTTCAATAAATTAATTGTTATTGGGTAAACAATTAAAGAAAGAATAAAAGCCAAAGCCACTATCATACTTGCTGAAATCATATCCCCTTTTGATAAACCCACATAGCCTAGCCCCATACTTGAAGCAGGAGCTACTGCTAATAGTAACAAGGCAATTTTCACATCTAAAGGTGCTTGAAATAACATACAAAGCAACCAGTACAAAAGTGGAGCAAGAGCAAAGTTAAAAAATAACGCAACTAAAATAGCTTTTTTAGACTTGTTGATTTGTTTAAGACTTTCAAAAGAAACATTGACCATCATCGGATATATCATTAAAAACACAATTACATTAATGTAGTTTGATAGAATGTTTAGAGAATATCTATAGCTAACAAGAGTCCCCATAATAATAATAAGTAATGTGTAGAGTAACATGTATTTTGAAAGATTTTTTACTATGAGTTCTATTTTTTTCATTGCTTCATCACCTCAAAAGTTTTTGAGATGTACTGTTTGTGAACTTATTACTGTTTATAAATTCATCGCACCTATTAATACTTCCAAAAATCATGAAGGCGCGTCTCGAACCACTTCTAACTTGGATCATATGATTCTCCTAAACGTATATAGCGTCACCATACCACCGGTAAATTCCTTAATCTCGTTAATTACTTCGGGCATCTCTCCTAGCCTAATGACCGCATAAAGCAAATATATCAGCACCGAGATAACTACAAAGAAAACCGTATCACATGGTTCACGGTCGTTGTTAGAATCCAAGACTCTTTGATTAGACGAAACTCAGTTTCGATCCCCAACGCCTTGAGTACCGCTTCACCTCCTTGATACCAACATCACTACCAACTACTACAAACCACTCTCGCTTTCTCTGGTCCCAACGCATAAACAGCGTGACCTTTTCCTCCTCTCCAAGACACCTCATCACGTAGGATGTCGTGTAAAATTTCCCATCCTTGGGAATTCCTTCAGGATTTAATATTCCAGTTAGTCAAGATGAAATCAAAGTATGTGGTGCAAGACCAAAATTAAAAGGCACAGCAGTTTCATTTATTAAAGCTATGTTAGTTGTTGATAAACTAATAGTTGCTGAAGATTTGGATGATAGAACGTCAGATGATTTAATACCTCATGGGAGAACTCATTAAGAGAGAATAGGTCAATATGGTATTATTGTGCACTTACAAAGGTATATTTGAAATAAGAATAAGCACGCAAAAAATTATTGTAAATATAATACCTATGGGCTTACAGAGGATGATATAATTAGAGAGTTTAATATTTCTCGCTTCGTGATGAATGACTATGTAATTAAAATTCTACTTTTTTCTAGTTCTAATAGAATATATCAAGAGCTTAAATTTAAGATTCACAAACCTAATAAGTTAGAAGAGAAAATCTTAGAAGTATGCAAGATTTTAAGACAACAAAATATTCAAATTAACTCCAGTAAAGAGATTCTCATATTAATGAGAGTTTTGCTCTGCGATACGCCACATACACATTTATATATAACCTATTAGAGAAAGCGGAATATGAAACCTTAATTGATGTTGTGAAAAGTATAATTTATGTATTTAAAAGCAAAGTAGTAATAATATTAATCAGCTTTCCATGTCAAATAATCGTAATAGTTCTCCAGATAACACTTTGAATATTATTCTTTGCAATAACAACCCATAGAATAAAGATGGCGTCTCTCTCGAAGTGAGAAATCGAGTAGTTGTATTTGCGTAGCTAAATATTTTTATTTCTAAATTTTAGTATTTTTGCTAGTTCAGCTGGCTCTATAATATTATCTGTAGGGTATTTATTTTTCGCCAATTTGTCAATTAGAGCTCTATCTACCGTTAAAAGCAATAATTTCAATTCTCTTGACGTCGCATAAAGTAGATTATCTATGAAATCTTTATGAACACTCTTATACATCTTCCATGCAGATATGTATGCACTTGCTGGCGGTGATATAAGATTGTAAGTTTCCCGTATTGCAAGAATTCCATCGTTAATCAAGTCCATTTTTTCAGATGGAACTTTCTTAATGACGCTCCACATAGCCTCCATAAGCGATATCTCCAAGTAAAACACTTTGATTGCTTTAAAATATTTTATAGCTTCTAATATTTCCTTATCCGTATCAATTCTAAGCGTTGGCAACAAAAAGCTGGTATCAATTAAAACCCTTATTTCATTGCTATTTAATGTATTTTCCTTGTTGCTCAAGACTTTCTTCCTCCAGCTCCTTGAGCGTAATTTTAGCTATTTTTTCCTTATGTAATGCTATCCAAACAGCGTCGATGATGGGTTCTATTATTATCTTGCTTCCCTCAGTTGAAATTTTAACTTTAGTTCCCTCATTTATTCCTGTGATTTCCGCAATCTTTTTTGGTATTACAAGCACTCTTTTCTTTCCGATCTTGGATCTCACTACAATTTTTGTTTTTTCCATAGTTGATCACAATTTTCTTCTCTTTCTCTAACTAATAAATATTTTCTAATTTTCTTAAATTTCTAACTTATATATTCTATCAGATTCATAGATATCTCTAACTTCAATTATAAGCCTAATTTATTTATAAGAGGAGGTCTTACAGTAATAGAGAGGTAAAAACAATAGCAAATTAAAAAGCTTGAGAAAAGTAAATTTATATTCACTAAGCCTAACCATTATGTAACATTAAAGGTTCTGTGATGCCTATGAAAATTACCAAAAGCAATAAGGAAATTCAAGAAATTATCGCAAGACTCGAAGAAATTTTGAAAGAAGACATACTCTTTGACTCTGGGAAGGTAATTGGATCTATGTGTACAAAGCCTCATGAAATTGCTGCTGAGGTTTTTAAGAAATATATTGATAGAAATGCAGGGGATTACGGAATTTCAAGAGGAACAGCAAAAATAGAAAGAGAAGTTATCTTATGGTTGTCCAAAATATTAGGCGGAGATGAAAGAGTTGTTGGAAATATTGTAAGTGGAGGAAGCGAGGCAAATTTACTAGGGCTTTACTCGGCAAGGAAACATAAGAAACTTTCTGGGAGACCAGAAATTATTGCTTCGGAGGCAGCACATATATCGATTGACAAAGCAGCAGATATACTCGGTCTGAGATTAATTAAAGTTCCATTAGATAGAGATACGTACAATATGGATTTATCTGAAGTAGAGAATAAAATTAATGAGAATACCATAGCACTTGTTGGCGTTGCGGGAACCACAGGTCTTGGCATAATTGAGCCAATTAAAGAGTTGTCTCAATTGGCACTAGAGCATGATTTACACTTACATGTTGATGCAGCATTTGGTGGATTCGTCATTCCTTTCTTAAGGGATTTAGGATACAATGTACCAGAAATAGGATTCCACCTTAAAGGCATCTTAAGCATGACTGTCGATCCTCATAAAATGGGAATGGTACCTATTCCAGCAGGAGGAATTCTATTTAGGGACGAAACTGTAAGAGAAAGAATAAAGTTTAATATATATTATCTCTCTGGAGGGCCAACTAGATCAGCTACCATTACAGGAACACGACCAGGTGCTCCCATTATAGCAGCATGGGTACTCATAAATTATCTTGGTATCGAAGGTTACAAAAATATAGTAAAGCAAGTAATGGAGCTAACCTCGTGGTTTTCAAAAAGAATAGAAGAGTTAGATGGTGTTGAGCTGGTAATTAAACCCGTGATGAATATTGTCGGAATCAGACCCACTGAAAAAAGTATTGACGCTGTTGAAATTGAACTTCGCAAAAGGGGTTGGGCAATTAGTAGATTTCCGAGTTTTCTAAGAGTCGTGATAATGCCTCATGTTAAAAAAGAACATTTGGAGAAATTCCTATCTGATTTAGAGGATATTTTAAGAGACAGTGACATTTAATAATTTAGAAATATAACGATATGAAAAATGGCAAATAATTATTATCTTTCAGTGTCCACTCTTTTTATGAATTCGATGATAATATCATGTATGTTCTGTAAGACATTTGGATTTATCTTATCTGGCGTATCTCTCATTGTGTGGTAGAATCTGAAAGTTTTAAGAGACAAATCCACAGCAAAAAAGGTTATGGCGTCAATACCAGCACGAGAAAACGGTACAGCATCTGTTCCACCACCTATGGATGGCAAAGAAATGGGAGATATCTTGATTCCAAAAGTATTAGAGAGTGTCATTATTTTTCTAGCAAGTTCCATTGAGTGTTTAGTATTGGTAGTTTTTTCTTTAACAACAACAGAGAGCTTTGATGGATCTGCAACGGTATCTATATTTAGAACGTACGTTTTAGCTTCCTTGAGTTCATTGAGATGCTTTGCAACAAATCGTTTTGAGCCTCTTAATCCAGCCTCCTCTGCTCCGAATGACACGAATAAAACTGTAGTGTTCCTCAGTTTGAAGGTTTCGTTTTTTATTTCTTCTGAGAGAGTTTTCGCCACACTTAATAATATCGCTACTGCAGATAGATTGTCGACAGCACCTGGAACCGCTCTTTTTGATTTAAAGAATAATAAGGGAGAAGTTAAGACCAAAAGTAGCAGAATAACATACCATAAAGCATCTACTGCAATGAGATATACATCTGGAATCATGGCTTGGATTAATCCGCTGGTAGCAAAATCAATAAGCCAGAAAAGATTCATTATAAAAAGAAGAGCTATTGTTAGAAATCCTAATCCTATTTCAACAAGATATAGATAGGGCGAGATTGCTAGAAGTCTAAATTCATGAGCTGAGTCATGGTGCCCAGAAACTATTATAATGTTTTTGTTTTTCTCGGATGGTTCAAATTTTCCGATAACGTTCTGAGATGTTTTCACGGGATAAAGAAAGTCTATAAATTCGTTATAGCAGAAAAATTCTTCATAGACTATGATAATGCTAACAAGTACCATGATAAAACTAAGGAGAGGAATATAGTGAAATAGAAGTTCACTGCAGACCAGCAAAATATATACAACTTGAATGAAGCCTAAAAATGCACCTGGATGAAATATAAAATTCTCAATAGTTACGTTGTCTGTATATTTTCTTAGCTCGTCTGAGATCATTAAGGCTGCCTTTTGCTCTTCCTTACTCCCAGGTGCTCGTCCACCTATTTCATTGATTATTTTATTTATTATTGCTAAAGAGTAGCCTTTTACATCTCGCATGTGGATATCTCCAGTCAATGGTAAGTAGTAAGAGATTCAAACTATTATAAAATTTGAAAAAATAGATAATGAATCTTTGGGTAGAATGATCTTGTTCTAGAACATATCCTTAAAGATCTTTGAAGGTTTCTCACGTAGAAGTTTTCGTAGTGGTAGAGCATAACCAAGTATTATTGCTCCAAAGGCGTGCAATGGAATTAAGAGATATATGAATATATTTGTAGTTGGTATTACTACTATGTCTATCTGTGTCTGAGCTATTGTGCTCATAAGAAGGTTACTTAGACTAATAGCCGGGTATATTGAGATCAGAATAACTATTGTCGCTAATAAGAATATTTCTGTTAGCATTATCTTTATTATATCTGATTTTGTAGTGCCTATACTTTTTAGTATTGCGATTTCCCTTCTTCTTTCATGAACTATTAGATATAGTACAGCGAATATCCCAGTAAATGTTACAGCATTGACTATGCCTACTAATAGGTAAATAAAGGCCGCAAAGATATTTAGAGCATCACTGATAACAAGAAGTATATGCTTTTTCGTCATTAAGGACGATAATCCATTACTCATAAGTTTCCTAGAAATGTCTCTAAGTACCTTTTCATGACTGTAACCTTCTTTTATTTTCACGTAAAGATTGTAATATGAATCTTTAGAAATGTTTGCTATTTCTGCAAACCTGTCAATGGTTATGTAAAAGAGCCATCCGTCATTAAAAACTTCAACTCCTATACCAACGACTCTGAATGTCGCGTTAATGTAAAGTTCCTCTTCGTATACTTTCCCAGAAATTCTGATTGTATCGCCAACTTTTATGTTTAACTTCCTTGCAAGATTAGTCGTTATGATAATTCCTTCGGAATTACTACTAAGATTCTGTCCTTCCACTATAAGGGGCCTTATTAAGCTCCCACTTACGTTTATCCCATGTAATGTTAATGATCTGTACGCATTGCTAAGCCTACATTCATTATTTACAAAAATCTTTAGTGTCTTGTAGGTTACTGATAAACTGTTCCCTCCCTCAACTTTTCAACTCCATCAATTTCATAAACACTTTTGAGAACTGTGAGGTTTATAGGTTTGTTAAAGCCTGATGAAACATCCCACTGATAAACATCTCCCATTACTGTATAATATGTATTGATCATTGATGTTGCAAAAAACGTTAAACTGAAAGTACTAATGTTTGCTAGTACCAATACCGAGATTAGAAATACGCCTTCCGAAACAGTTAAATATTTTGTGAATATTTGTGAGTATTGAGGCAGTGTCTGAATGTGGTGGGAGTAAAGCACCGAAAGGACATTGCGGTGTGAAAGGACGCTGTGATGTGGGGCTTGCGGGGTTACCCTGAACGGGGTCAAGACCAATGACTTGCTCCCCATGAACCCAGAGGGAGCTGAGGCTGATGAGGCCTAAGGTGGATGTTCGCTCATCAATGCGGACATCCGCTGAACCCCTCTTTTCTTCCTTCTACTTATATTTCTCCATGCTAACCTTACTGATAGTGGGTAGTTTCTTACCCTACTGATTTTCTTTCTAGCAAATTCTAGCTTTTCAATGCCATACTTTATTGCATGGTTCGGATTAATTTTCGTGACATGCAATGCTGGTATTAGAGAGGCAAGGACAGCTATTATGAAACCAATTAGAATATTTCTTAATACTGCAGATAGATTCAAAACAAATTTAATTTTTCCAAGGAGTTTAGAGAGAATTAATAGAGCAGAGTAGGATGCAACATAACTTGCTAAAATTCCTATAACACTTCCGATGCTGTATAGAATTATACCCATTATCATGTAATATACAATAATTTGTCTATTTGTAAATCCGAGAGCTTTTCGAATTCCAATCTGTCTCACATCCTCAAAGATAGCTTGAATGAGCCCTATCGACAATAATATACTGGCAATTAATAGTGCTGGCCAGCTTATAAGGCTAAAGAAAAATACTACCAACGCTTGACAAAAATCCCCCCTTTCGTACTATGGACATAACCTTCTACCGTAATGTTATAATGCAATTCAATGTATGTTTTTACACGCTCAAAAACCTCTGTTGTGTTATATCCACTCTTAACATAAATTTGTACATACATTATTTTGCCAGTTAAATTCAACAATTGTTGCAACGCTTTTATTCCCATAAATCCAAAAATGACTTCTGGGTACTGTTGGTAGGGAACTGCCCATGGTGCATCCACAAAGCCTTTCACAGTGAGATTAGCAGCTTTTCCTCCCTGATTTGTTGAAAAGAAAATTTCTAGTTCATCTCCAATTTGAAGGTTCGTATCATATTTTTCGTCTGTGTTTTCCTCTATAAAGACTGAGTTATTTGAATGTAGATCCTTGATATTTCCTTTTGAAATGTTGAGTAATGAACTATTCAGCGGTACACCTATTATTCTTACTTGATACGTATTATTGTTTAGAAAAGTCCATCCGTAAAGGTAGACCATCGGCTCTATATATTTAATCCCATCTATATTGTCCATGATCTCTTGTGTTATGTTCTCGTCAAGATACGTGTTATTGCCCCATAGGACTATATCTGGCATATTATATCTTGTATAGTACTCCTCTAATGTTGCTTGCAAACTTGCATCTAAGTTGTCGATAATGGTAGACATGCCAACGCCTAAGGCTAAGACAATTATAATTACTACACTTCTCAATTTTGTTCGCTTTATGTGCCTTAATACATCCTTAAATAGCAGTTTCAGCAACAAAAATATTACCCCCATTGGATTCCAATATTAGCTTTTTGTTGCTGATTCTAACTATGCTTTTGGCAAATTTCGTAGCTAAGCTAACATCGTGTGTTGCAACCAAAACAGTAATCCCAATTTCATCATTCAATTCTCTCAGCAATTTAAATACATTCTCTGCGTTTTTCTCATCTAAATTTCCTGTTGGTTCATCAGCTAAAATCAATTTTGGTTTGTTCGATAGCGCTCTTGCTATTGCAACCCTTTGCTGCTCTCCTCCACTTAACACAGAAGGGAATGCATACATCTTATCTCTTAATCCTACTTGAGTCAAAAGCTCAATTGCTCTTTCCTTTGCCTGTTTTGTTGGCACGCCAGTAAGTTCAAGCGGTAACATTACATTTTCTATTGTAGTCAATGTAGGAATTAGATTGAAAAATTGAAAGACTATACCTATGTACTTTCTCCTAAACATTGCTAGTTCACTTTCCCGCATCCTATTTATTTCTCTTCCTGCAACTATCACCCGTCCCTCATCTATATCCTCTAGTCCCGCTATGATATTAAGCAATGTTGACTTACCATACCCTGATGGTGCCAAAATCACTACAAAATCACCCTCTTTAACCTCTAGGTTGGCATTTTCAAATATAACAATCCTTCCAAAGCCGTTTCTAAACGATTTTGTAAGGTTCTCGATTTTTAATATACTCACATTTTGTCCCTCGTTTAAAGAATATTTTATGTCTAATTATTGTTAGATATGATATCTAATATAAATTTTTTGCCAAAGTAAATTATTAATTATAAGTTTTGTATAAAAATTGATAACCAATATGCTGGCGCAGACAATCTTGGCGGTAAGTAAATTAATTACAGTAACAACTCAGACTACATCAATGTAAAAAAAGTAGAACCACTTTAGCAAGTATCATGATAAAAGACCCAAAAGAACACCGAATTTCACTTCCGAGCATTCCTTAAACTTTTTAAAATATGAAAAGTTAATAACATCAAGTATTAGAGAGTAATACATAAGTAGTACTTCGGTGATATAAATTGACATTGCCTCTTTTGATTAGAGATCCCATTCATGGTTCTATTAAAATCGAAACAGAAGAAGAGAAAAAGGTTCTGGACTCTCCTTTTTTCCAGAGATTGCGTTATATTAGTCAACTTTCTGGTGCTCAGATGGTATATCCTTCTGCTACGCATACCAGATTTGCTCATTCATTAGGAGTTATGTATTTAGCGGGATTATACGCAAGAGCATTATTAAAAGATGATGAGGAGAGAATTAGTGCTATTAGACTTGCAGCCATGTTACATGACATAGGACACGGCCCATATTCTCATCAATTTGATGATGCGGTATATTCCCAATTTTATTCAGATGTTCCAGAAGTGGCATCAGGGCAAATTATGGGGCATGACTATCAGCGATTCAGAATTTTGGAAAAGATGGCTGAGGAGAACTATATTAAGGATAAAACATACGAAATGATTCTAGAAATATGGCAAGATAAGGACCTAATTGGGGCAGCAATAGTTCAAGGTGTACTCGGTGCGGACAGACTTGATTTCCTTATTAGAGACTCCTACTTTTGCGGCACTCAACAATTTGGCATGGTTCCTATTGATAGAATAATAAAGAACAGCTATGTTGTGGATATTGATGGCATTGAAAGATTAGCCTATTCATATAAATTGCTAGATGATCTATACATCACTCTGGTTGGAAGGTTCTTCATGTACAGAAATGTATATTTCCATAAGGCCGCTAGAAGTGCAGATATAATGATACAACAGCTTCTTCGTATGGCATATAAGCCACTAAACTTAGGTGATTGGATTAATGATTTGGATTTGTTCAGTAAACTTAATGAATTCACATTAAGTGGTTTGATTTGTTCTTCTGAGGATAAAGAGATACGAGACTTCTATGAGCGAATCTTCGTGAGACGAAAACTGTACAAGATGGTCTTTGAAAGTTTGGCTCCTGAAAGTTTAGAAATGAGAGAGATTCGTAGAGATGTACTTAGATTGTATTTAGAAAAAATGTACTTATCACCATTGAAAGCCAGACTAAATGATATCCCAATTATCCCAGATACGCTACTGGATATAACATTCTTCAATCCAGATGAGTTTAGAGCATCAAATGTATTTATTTATGATCCAAAGAAACGGCTTGGACTGGAAGAAGTTATCACAATGGAAGAAGCATTAAATAAGCTAAAGTATTTACCAATTGCAAAAGAATTTGGAATTTTAAGACTATATACTGAACCGGAGTTCTATGATTTGGTTAAAGAAACAATAGCGGAAATTGAGAAAGAAAGAAAAGAAAGTTTGCCAAGTACCAAAGCTTAGAGGTTCAGTATATGTGGACTCTGAATAGCGTATGTACTTAGCAATCATTAACCACCCTCCTGAGCTTGTTGGAGCTTTTTGAAAGGGGTCGAAAATGTAAGACCGTAAAAACATGTTCAAGCAAATAATAATTGATATATCATGTCAAATGAAGCAACAGAAACATGTAAAAGGCATAATTTACTAAAGCGATAAGAGGAAAATAGATCATATTTTTAATACTGTAGCAACGGACATAGGATCTGATGAGTTTTCTGAAATATCTACTGCTTCAAAATGAATGTTCTCAACAGTTAGTACTTTAGTTTTCAGAAATTTATGACTGATATGCCCGAAATAAACCCTTTTCACAATATCTTTAAATTTTAAAATTGTATCTCCTATCATAGTACTTCCGTAGAATGCATTCCAAAAATCAAACTTCAGTTCATTTGTATATTTCATAAATTCTTTTAGCGGGACGAAATGTAGCAAAACGATGGCCTTCTTAATGCCCTTTTTCTTTAATTGAGATAGCTGTTCATGAAGCATTTTTACGTTCTTCTCAGTAATTTTTTCTGGCGATTCTCCAAAATTTGTCATCCTAGGATCATTCCACACCTCAAATGAGTGCGGTAGGATACCTTCTAAGTAAAATTTCATTGGTACTTTTAGCGAATGATTTATAAAACTGAAGTCATACCATCCAGGGACTCCTGTAATTCCCCAATCACCAATTATGTAAGGTGTATCCCATAGCAGAATATCCCTAAATTCCCTAAACACATGTTTGTACTTTGAAATATTGACCCAAGAGCTTTTTCCTTGTTTAAACTCCTTGTTCGAAAGCCAAAAGTCGTGATTTCCCATCACTGCAACAACTTTTGCATTACTATTTTTGTGAATCATGCTCAGTAGTTTAGTGAGCAAATTCTTGTTTCCATAATTGACCAGATCGCCGCATATGAAAATATAGTCGTAATTATTTTTCTTTATTTCATTTAGAAACCTAACTAAAAGTTTACCCTCCCTTGGATAATGCAAGTCCCCCAACACCAAGATTCTCATATTACCACCAATTATGCTTGTTACCTGTTTTTCAATAAAATATTTTTCATTTTCACTTCTATTCGATCTTTGAATGTTTTCGTGGCAGTAGCAATAGAAAAACATATACGTTTATATATTTATACGATAGAATAATTTTTGAGCAATTATTACGCCAAATATTTTAGGGAGAGTTAAAATGAGCCATAGTGCAGTAAGTTCATTGAAAAGAAGGTTGCTTGAATTAATTAAAAAGGATGACGAGTTTAGATTAGCTCTAATAGGTGCTCTTTCAGAAGGATTTATTACAAGAACCGAATATCGGATTCTTCTCGACGAATTGAAAAAACTTAGAGAAGACTTTAATAAATATTTAAAAGAGCTTGTTGAAATGCGTAACGAAATTATGGCATTGCGCGAGGACTTCAACAGGCAGTTCGAGTTACACTCGAAGGCCATTGAGGAGCTTCGTGCGGATACCAACAGCTTACGGAGGGAGATCACGCAATTGCGCGAGGACTTCAACAGGCAGTTCGAGTTACACTCGAAGGCCATTGAGGAGCTTCGTGCGGATACCAACAGCTTACGGAGGGAGATCACGCAATTGCGCGAGGACTTCAACAGGCAGTTCGAGTTACACTCGAAGGCCATTGAGGAGCTTCGTGCGGATACCAACAGCTTACGGAGGGAGATCACGCAATTGCGCGAGGACTTCAACAAACGATTTGAGTTTCATTCGAAGGTTATTGAAGAGCTTCGTGATGATTTTAATAAGCGACTTGAAGAGCACTCACGTGAAATTAAGAATCTTTGGACTGAAATTAAGAATCTCAGAGAAGACATGCAAAAGGGATTTGAGTATGTTCGTAAAGATATCTATCAACTTCATAGACTTGTAACAGTTGTTGGTGGTCGGTGGGGTATAAAAGCAGAAAAAGCATTTAGAGATGCAATGATAGACTTAGTCAAAGATGCTGTTGGAGCTGAAGTTGAGCGGATAACACTTTATGATGAAGAGGGTATTGTCTATGGTGAACCCAGTAATATTGAAATAGATTTAGCTATTAGAGACAAAAAACACATTTTGGTTGAGATAAAGTCGAGAATTAGAAAGAGCGATGTGACAGAGCTCTTAAAAATAGCAGAAGTATATACAAAAAAGACAAATATTGTACCAGAGCTTGTAATAGTAGCACCCGAAATAGATAAAAATGCGTATGATTTTGCAATTAAGAAAAACATAAGAGTCTATTCTATTGCAGAAGAACTATCATCAACATAAATACTTATAAGGGATTGTATGACGTTTTGATATTTTCAAAAATCAAAACTTTTGGATGTATCGCCATGAATTCATCTGATAAAATAATACAAGAGCTGAAAAAATCTTGAACTAGAAGAAAATATATTATTCGCATATCTATTTGGATCATTCGCACGTAATGAAACACACACCTTTAGTGATGTGGATATTGCTGTTTATCTGAAAAAATACACCGCTGAGGAATACTTAAGGCTTTTTAAAGTTCTGGCCAAAAAGATAGATTACGATTTTGATTTAGTTGTTTTAAATAACGCTCCTCCTCTATTGAGGCATAAAGTGATCTCAGAGGAGATACTTTTATTTTGTAAGGATCCAGATCTGCATTACAATTTTGTCTTTTCAACATTAGTTGAGGCTCTGGACTTTAAAGAGACATATAAGATAATTATCGAAGAATATAGGAAGTATCTTCATGCTCGTTGAAATTATTTTATCCTCGCTAAAAATTAGAAAACACAACCTGAAAGAAAATTGATATTTTTGAGTTATAGCTCATTAGTAGCCCTTATTTTTATTAGAGGTGGATACTCTACGCATGATATACTCTTTTGCTAATTTTGATATACGCCATGGATTGAATATACGAACAACAAAAATATTAAAGGATAGTATTATAGAATATAGAAGCCAGAATAAAGGATTAATAAGAATATCTTCTGGGACATGAATTAGTAAGAAGGTAAAAAAGCCCATTGTAAAAAAGATAAAGGGTATTACTAAAAAGATCACGCAGATATTAAAGTATTGAACAATATCACCAAGCTTAAGAATGTAATGTAGAGGTATTAAACCTAAGATAAAAATACAAGCAAGTACAAGAGTAGATAAGCCATGTGTTCCTAAAGGATCAAAAGTAAGCACGATATCGATAAGGTATAAACCAATGACGAATGAAGTTACGATCATTACTAAAGTTACGAAAATGAGGCCATGCTCGTTTTCCTCATAGATCCTTAAAACTTCTTGAGGAACCTTCTTTTTAATTTTTGGTCCTACTCTCTCTTAATATAATATATCTCATTATACAGTATAAATTAACTATTGTATGGCATTAAGATTGGAAATGCAAATTTTTAATAGATAAATTTCATAATTGTCATCAAGAGGGATTTTCATTGAAAGATTTGCAGCAGATACCAAAAGAGGCAAGACATTTACTTAAGAAATTAGATATTTTGAAAAAAGATGATGATATCCTAGCAATTACTCTCTTTGGAAGTTTTGCCAGAAATGAGCCATATTCGGATATAGATGTCTGCATAGTTCTCAATAGAAAGCTCACAAACCTAGAGATGTCTAGGAAACGCTTAAAGTATCAGACTCTCGTAAGTGAGCCTTTCGATATACAGATATTTCAGCAACTTCCATTATACATACGTATGCGTGTCCTTAAGGAAGGAGTATTATATTTCTGTCGCGATTTAGACAAATTGCACGACATTGCATATCGAACAATAAAGGATTTCGTGTACTTTGAAAGATATTACAGGTACCATCTGGAGGCAATAGTTGATGAAAATAGATAAAGATCGAATTTTAACAAAGTTAAATGAACTGGATTCTTATCTATATGAACTGAGTCAAGTAAAACCGCAGAATCTTAATGAATATAAAAGCTCAATTTTAATAAAAAGGAGCTGTGAAAGACTGTTGCAAATAGCTATAGAATGTGTTATTGATATTTGTAACATCATAATTAAAGAACTGAGGCTAGGAGTTCCAAGCGACGAAGACGATATCTTTGAAAAGCTATATAATGTGGGAGTTATATCCAGCAATTTAGTAAATATCTTGAGAGGAATGAAGGGTTTTAGAAACGTCCTTGTGCATAAGTATGGAGTTGTAAATGATGAACTAGTTTTTGAATTTCTAAGAGATAGAATCGAAGATTTTGAAACATTCAAAAGAGAAATAATAAAATTTTTAGAGAGGTCAAACAGTTAACCCTAAAATATTCTAAATTAGCTATTGATTTTTCAGATTTTAACCGTACTGATCACGATTTGATCTTTCCCGAAGAATAATTTTATAACTTTCCCGTTTTTAGCCTCAAATTTTCGAAAATTATAGAAGTAAGTAACTATGGATGCCAGCATTATACCAAACGGTAATGATTGTAGTAGCCTAACTATGAAAATATGCTCATATACCATGTCTGCCGGGAGGATGGATATGCTACAAAGAGAAGATGTTATTACGGCTACGATAAATACAATTACCCATAATAAAGCGTACTTTAATCCTAGGATTAGCTCTATTATGTTCTTGAAGGTAAATTTTTCGTTGTTCTGTATAAATTTGTTCAAATCATGCTTTCCAGTAACGAATCCTACTAAAAGACCTAGAAGACTTATTATTGATGCTATTATTGACGTATAAAAAATGTCATACATTCTCTGATAAAGATTAAGAAGTATAGGCTCTGTGGTATTGCTCATTAATGCCACTGTATTCTGCAGCTGGATAATACTAATTGGTATTTGTACCACTATCATGAAGAGAATAAATATTCCACCATAGTACCCAAATGTAGTAATTCTATATGGTACTAAGGATTTTATTTCTTTGCTTTGGCTCATATCTCTATCTCACCCTCATGTAATTATATGCTCATTGAAAATATTAACTTTTACCCCTTAATTTATGGTTAATAGACGACTTTTTTTAAAAATTACAGGAGGTATCGTAAACAATAGTAAAAAATTTACTATCAAGAATAAATATTGTGGTGACTTTGCATGAGAAGAGATATAGATGTGAAAAAAGAAAAAATCAGAAATATAATATCATTAGTGTTAATTGTAGTTTTTGCTATCGTTTTCGTTACTGGCATCGTGATGATTCCATCTGCGCTGAGAACTCGGACACCCATTGAGATGCTTCATACAATCAGTGGGATTTTAATGGGCTTGCTGACAATTATCCATATAGTCTTAGAGTTAAGACACAAAATGCAACAGAAAAGACTATTCGCAAAAAATATTGGAAACTCTACAACCAAAGTTCAGAGCTAAATTGAATTTTCAGAAACACCTTTACTTTTTATATAACTAAATTTATTAATAGTAAGAAATTTTACTATTTCTATTGAAAAGGTGATCTGCTTGTGCGAGGAAATAGGCTTAAAAAACTTGAGAAAATTAGGCATTAAGTACCCAATACCGCCTCCAATTTTGCCGGTTTTTGTATTAAAATTATTGTCTAAAAGACCAATGCACGGCTATCAAATTACAGAAGAGTTAGCAAAGTTGTGCAACGCTAAAATGCCCAGGCAAATAGTTTACTTCATTCTGAAAAAATATGAAAATTCTGGACTTGTAAAATCTGAGTGGGTGATAGAAGAGGGCTCTAAGCCTAAAAGAAAGTATTTTATTACGGATGAAGGAAGGGTTTTTCTTGAGAAGAGAATTGAGCATTTTAAAAAGCTCATAAACTTACTTGAAAAAATTTAAATTGTCGTGAGCTCTTTTTAACAGCTACATTGGCGATTCTTATCTATTTGTAATGGAGATAACTAATGTTTATAATTCTCTTTTCTGATTCGTAGCCTTTTTCTTAAATAATTAATGGCAATTACTGATACAGCACCAGTTATGAAAGAAACTGCTGTGAATAGAGCCATGGTAAGAATATCTGGCTGCGTGGGTATGCTTTCAAACTCCAGTTCTTTAAATGATATTGTGTACTTATTCGATTCTATGAAGTTTCCTGAAAGATCATACACTATTATATAAAATGAAACAGAATCTATATCACCCAACTCAGTAAGGACAAGGCAGTATGTTCCATTTCCATAGCTGAGTAGCTTTTCAGTCCATTTGGACCCGCTTGTGTTTAATACAGCAGTAACATTTGCAATACCAACATTATCACTGACAGTAACATAGACAAAAACAGTTTCATTTTTTATAGGCTCTGTTGGTGTCCAGTAAACCGATATTATTTCGGGAGGAATGGTATCTGCAATTGCTCTTACAATAATTTCGTACTCCTCCGTTAGCTTGCTAATTTTCATAGGATTTTCTGCATATATTTTGAATCTGAATATTCTAGGTTTCAACTTAGAAAATGTGACATAGTACAATCCAGTGTTATTATCATAATCCATATCTTTGTTAACCCAATCGGAATTTATCAAAAATCTAACTTGCGCCTTTGTAATACCTAAATCATCGGTTATCTTCGCATAAATAGTAACGGTTTGATTTTCATAGACCTCTGATGGAAAAGTTATGTTCTCTATTTGTGGCACTGGTGGCGATATAGACTCTTGAGTAAACGTAAATTCTCTTTTGCTCATAGAATACCAGGAGCCATTATAGTGAAAATCTACCCAGTAGCGAATTGTTGTGTTAATCGGGAAAATAGGGAGTAATGCGAGATTCATAAAGCTTGTTGAATTTAAAACCATATAAACCCCTTTGGTCTTATTGCCGATTTCGTATCTGAAAATATATTCCGTTAGGAGATCCCTATTCAATATGAAATTCAACACATACACGATAAATTTCTGTTTTGTGTCTAAAAAGAAATAATCATCCAAGATGAGAATCATGTAAGAATTGATTTCCTCTTCATAGCATACTGGCTTCATGAGCGGATAAGAATCGTTAAAAGTATACCCAAGCATGTGAACGCTGTCACCAATGTTATTCTTATTGTTATCAGCACCTTTATAGTCGCTCCAGTAGTTACCAATAAATTTCCTATTAAATTTAAGCTCTGATAACGAGGTTTCAGAAACCACTTGGTATGTGTTATTTATGAAATTATTAAGGAAAACATACCCTTTGACATTATATTTAAAGTACATTGCGTATAAATTCTGAATAAAATTACATTCTCTCAGGAATATGTAGCTGGGCTTTTCATTCAAAATACCATATTTTGATTTTATAATTTTCGAGAAGGTCATATTAAGCTTCGCATTAAGTAGAAGATATATTCCGATATCTCTACCTTCAATCTCAACAAATCTGGCATTGACGTTCGCTTCGTCGATAGTAATTCCTATTTTTGCATTCGTAATTTTCAAACTCTCAATTGTTACATTCTCCACATTCTTGATATACACACCGTATTCATAACCCGATGATTCTGGCGAGTTATCAATAATTGAGCTATTACTGATAGTCAATGACTTAATATCCTTTAAGAATAAAGAGTTGAAAGACGAATTTAGAATAGTTACGTTGTCCGCACAGATTATAAGGGCCTCTATTGCAGTGTAATTTATGAGATTAACGTTAGACACATTAATGTATATTGGAATTAAGTTGTTGTTGATCTTGTTATCAGAAATCTTGTACGTGACGACATATTGTAGTGGGACAGAAATATATAACCCACAGTTGGTTAAATTATTACTGATAATCTTAAAGTAACTCATATCGCCGTATTCATGATCTATAACTATACCTCCCTCATCTGCGGAATATATTTTGTTATCCGATATAGTAATGTGATCTCCAGATCTTATAAGAATCCCCTTTTTGACATCAAAAATTGTATTTTCACTTATTGTTTGCCAGCCACTATAAGCCTCAATACCAATAGTAACATCCGATATTGTGTTCGATAAAATAGTAGTGTTAGATCCACACGTTATAATACCATTCTCTGCGGTATGAATGGTGTTATGCTCTATACTATGCTCACTACTCATGAGTATATATATACCAAAACCACCGTTTTCGATTAAGGAATCAACAACTAATGAATTTGAGGTATTTAGTAAGAGAATACTGCCTGCACGAACATCATCTATTACAATATTGTTTCCATTAATGACAATTATTTCTCCAGCATCAATATTATTTAAATATACGTCACTAACATCGTGATAAAAGTATATTGGCTTGTCGTTTATGTAATTGTCACCTTTAAAATAGAACGTGGGTTCAGGGTAATCGATGGAAATGCTGGTTTTATAAAAGAGATTATCTTCAAACGTAACATTTATGCAATTTTGAAATTTTATGAAAGATCCATTGCCAAAAATAGTGGTCTCTCTGAAAGTTATATTAGAAACGCCAATAAAGCTCAACAGATTTTTGTCTTCATATTCTCTGGTTTGATATAGTGTCAAGTTCTCAAGAAAGATTAGTCTGGAGTCAAAGAAAAATAATGTACTATTAAAGAAAACCATATCTGTTACACTAACATTAGATGCGAAGAAAAGGGAGAGCGTGGACTTGTGGAAAATATTGTTATAGAATATGATTTTTGGGTTAAGATTTCCAGGTTGTAAAGCTATATCAAAGTCAGTTTTATAAAATCTACTATTTGTGATATTTAATGGCAACAACCAGCAATTGGAACTAACCGAGAGAATACCATTTATTAATGTACTATTAATAATGCTAATTGACATAAGATCAAGAACCGCTCGGTGAAACATTATTTTAAAGAAAGAGACATTTCTGTCTACTGTTTTTAGTATAGAATTTTCCATAATAACGTTATCACAATAGCAATAAATAGTAATTATTCTATCCCTAGTTGTGTTAAAAATTAGAGTTGAGTTTATTATCTTAAGGCACCCATAAACGGAAAAGCTATCATTAATTACAACTACAGTATTAACGAATGAAACGTAGTAGTCATGAGCGATAAGTTTATAATGATCTCCCTTCTCTACGTTGCTCTCGCTATGGTTTTCAATATTCGTGACATATAATAGGATTGAATTGTTTATTACGAGGGATAGTAAGATTATCACAAATATAAGGAATATACAAGGCTTTTTTATTTTTCCCATGAAATTCCTCCGACAAGAATTTATAAAGTGCAGATGGAAATAATTTATCGATAACAATATATTTGCTCAGTAAGGTATATTACTTTTTCCTTTACTTCAAAAAGGAAAGAATCATGATTAGAAGCTTGGAGAAACTAAAAATAATAATATTAGTAGAATAATAAAGTAATTAATGAACAAGGATGATTTATATTATTATTCTTTCTGTTACTTTCCAAGTGAGGTGTACTTATGGAAATCCGTTTTTTAGGTGCTGCTAAAGAAGTCACGGGATCCATGCACATGGTTAGTATTGACGATTTTGATATAATTCTTGATGCGGGAAAATTTAGCGGCCCTAGGAAGATCGAAAGGGAAAAGAATGGAAATTTCTTTTTCAATCCAGAGGAAACTGAACGTATTATTCTGTCGCATTCTCATTTAGATCACAGTGGACGTTTGCCTATACTTATGCGTCATGGATTTCATGGAAAAATATTTACAACTAGTGCTACCGCTGATGTAATGGATGTTATTCTGAGAGATGCAGCAGAAATTGAGGAAAAGTATATTGATATGCTTAGAGAAACCTCGGAAGATGAGACCGTCGAGCCACTATTTACGTATAGTGATGTGAAAGCCATATACTCGCACTTAATAACGTATGACTACTACAAGGGATTTAATTTGCGTGATGATATAACAGTCACATTTTATGACGCAGGACACATCCTTGGCTCTGCATTAACGAAATTAACAATCCAAGGCAAAAACTCTGAGATAAATCTTCTATATACTGGAGATGTAGGCAGACCAGCTATGCCCTTTGTTCGCGATCCAGATATGGTTAAAGATGTAAACTATCTCATAATTGAAGCCACTTATGGTGATTCACTGCATGAAAGCCTTAATTTAGCAATTGAAAAAATAAAAAGACTTGTGATATGGATTTATAGGCATGATGGAAAACTGATTGTTCCATCTTTTGCATTAGGAAGGACACAGAACCTCATTTACATACTAAACTATCTTGTGGAACACGGTCATATACCTGTTGTTCCAACTTACATTGATAGCCCTCTTGCAACAGACATCGTTGATCTATATAGATCACACAAAGAATGCTACGATGAAGAAACCTGGGAATTGATAAACTCTGGAGATAATCCTCTCGAGTTTAAAGGTCTGCATTTTGTAAAAAGTGATAGTGAATCAAGAGATTTAGACTACCTAAGAGGCCCTGCTATTATTATCTCATCATCTGGTATGTGCACTGGCGGACGTGTTGTTAGACACCTATATCACTATATCGACAAGAGAAATACCGCAGTGTTGTTCACAGGATATCAAGCTGAAGGGACCTTGGGCCGTGAAATTTTAGAAGGTGCAAGGTATATTAAACTATATGGGAAAAGGTTGTCAGTGCGTGCACGAATAGAACAAATTAATGGACTCAGCGCACATGCAGACCAAAAAGAGCTTCTGAATTACATAAGACATTTAGGGAATATTAAGAAAATTTTCTTGGTTCATGGGGAGAAAAGAGCACTTAACACATTTTCTAAAATTTTGAAGAAGAACTGTTATGATGTAAAGATTCCAAGCCTTGGCAATGTATGGAAGTTAGAAAAGCCTTAGCAAAATTCGATTAAAGAACAAAAAATTCTATTTCTTACCATAAAGAAAATAGTAGAGCAACCTAACAAAACAAGAGAAAATCTTAAGGAAAAAAGATAGGGCCATATAAATATACGGCCTTTTATAATGCTTGTATGTTGTCTTGCTAAAAAGTTAATAGCTATAATTTTATATCTATGTTTCTTGAATTAACCTTTTGATGCTGAATATTTGAATGTAATTGATTTTAGGTTGACTTAATGAATGTTAAACTAATGTGAGATGACTAATATGGAAAGAGAAATTTTTTACTTGACATATTCTAAGGTTGGTAAACTCATTAGCGAGGGTATAACTCGAGCAATCCTCCCTGTTGGCACGCTTGAAGCTCATGGCCCACATTTGCCATTAGGCACGGACACAATAATCCCTTATGAACTGGCTAAAGTACTGGCAAACAAATTAAATGCACTGATACTTCCGCCCATTCCATATGGTGTAGTGACCTCCTTACTTGGTTATCCGGGGAGTATAACAATATCAAAAGAAACCCTTGAGGCAATGGTTTATGAAATTATAACCAGTTTCAGTAGACATGGCGTTGATACTTTTATTATATTAAATGGACATGGTGGGAACAATGCCGCGTTGGAAAATGTTGCAAGGCGTTTATGGGTTGAAAGGAAACTAAAAATAATTTTAATTCATTGGTGGATTTTCGCTTCTGATTTAACACTAGAAGTACTTAAAGAACCAGCTGGTCACGCAGGCATAGATGAAACTGCGGCTATTATTGCAACTCACCCTAACCTAGTTGATAAAGAAGCAGATATAGAGTCTGAAATTTTTCTTCATACAAAGGGTCTATCAGTATATCCCAGTCCTGGGTCTATTTTCCTTTACGATAAAGAAAAGAAGGGAAAGCCTAAATTTGATGAAGAGCTTGCTAATAAATTCTGGGTTTCTTTAATCAATTTTATCTACGAACAAGTGTCTCAGATTTTAACTAAGTTGGAACATAGGTAGCAATAAAACATTTTATAGTATACTTTTAGTAGATGAATGGAGTTATGCTAAAAATATAATTACAGAATATAATAATGACTGGTGAAGAGGTCTTTAGCCCATTAGTTACATATATAGTTGGCTTTCTTTTTGCGCTGGTGTATCTTGGTGAAATTCCCCTTGGTTCACTACGCTCTCTAATTGGGCGTATGATTTTAATTGCACTTTTTGCAATTTTGTTACCAGTAGTTATTGTATTTTATTTGATAATGAATCCATGGCGTAACTTAGCTTGTCAATATCATCCGGATTTTTCTAAGCATGTATATATTTCTTCGACAGCAGTTTTTCTTCTTTTAATTCGTTCTAATGCGTGTTTTGTAAATTTTATTTTCATGAAGATACCTCATGGATAATCTCTTCGTCTCTGAGCCTAATTATCTTATTTAGGTCAATTTTTCTTTTCGAGAAGTTTAAGATTTCCACACCTACAACGTCGCCCTCTTTATTATAATCTATAATTATCCCCTCAGAAATTTCTTCACTCTCATAAACCTCTTCATTCGAGAACTTTATGTATAAGGCATCAGCAGCAACTCTATCATAAATTATTTGCATTTTACCACCCCATGCATTATCAACTGTTTATTTTTCGTTAAAAAGACTATTGTTCGCTATTTTTCTGAAGTTGCATCTAAGCAAATTTCATGTTTATCACCATTTTCAGAACTATTTTGTTTTCGTCAAAATAAAAAAGCCTTCTATCCGCAGACAACAACTGAAAGTATTAAACGCAGAAAATGTGCTAGATACACTCAGTTAACTTTATAAAACCTCTCACCCAGAACTATATATTGCATATTGCTTATTCACACACTAACTATTTACCTTTATTTATTTGCCAAATTAGGGGGTCTCAATGTCCGAAAAACTATTAAAATTCAAAGGAATACTTTCAACCGCAGCTAAAAAACTATTGCCAGTAGCTACAGGTATAATCACGGGAATGCACACACCCTCATTGGCCCCCATAGTATCAAGCTTCATCTCCGAAGCCTTAAAGAAAACAGATGTTAAGGTGGACGAAGTAATTATAAATGAGCTCAGCAAAGAAATTCTCAAACGGAGCAGCGCTGAGATAATTGCAAAGCAAATAAGAAATATAGTACTGAAAGAGGATCAAAAGCTACAAGCTAAAATACAAGCAGCAGTAGAATACGCCTTGAGGGATTTTTACGACGCACTAAGAGAGGCAATTGAATATCTGAAACAAAACCCAAAAGAAATACTGACGCAGCTTGCCTATGTGGGCATGGATATTAAACAGCTACAAGAGAATATGGATATGCTCCAAGAAGCAATTAACGTTAAACTTGAGGATATGTTATCAACAATAAATGGTATAGAGAGAAAACTTGATATCCTCTTCATGGATGCCTCACAAAGACTTGCCCAGAAACCAACCCCCGAAAATCTGAGGGCTATCAGCAGAAACCAAATCCAGATGGTTAGAAAGAGTTCACGATTCGAAATTGAATACAAGCCAGAGCTATATGTAAACCGCATTGATGCCGAGACAAACTTCCAGAAATTCATAGATGAGTTTACATATCCCATCGGCAAGGTCAAGAACATGTTTCTTGTACTTGCAGATGCTGGAATGGGGAAAACTTGGCTAATGTCTCACCTTGCCTCACAATTGGTTAAAGACAATGAAATTGCTTTTTTCATACCTCTAAGATACGGCTTTAGAGAGCAACTTGAACAGTGCTTTAACAGAGACATTTTTCAGGTCCTGAATATGTTTGACGACTTCTATGCCGAGTTCAAAAAACCAATATATCTATTCCTTGACGGTCTAGATGAAATCAGTGGGGACGAAATAAAAGATGTTCTCAGATACATTTCCATGATGAAAAACAAGAGAAGCATCGCAATAATTCTAAGCTGCCGATCCCCAGACTGGAGATCTATCAACGAAATAAGAGAAAAATACGATGACATAAAGCAAATGCTCTTCGCTATAGTCCAAGACCCACTCATTGAAACAGGGACCTCCGTAAAGCTCGAAACATTCACGAATGAGGAATTGATTGCCGCAATTAAAAAGTACAACTTACCCGAATTGAATGGAGAACTAAGAGAACTGGCTAAGCGACCATATATACTGAGACTAATAGCCGAGTGGTACTGGAAAAATGGTAAATTGCCAGACCCAAATAATATTCAGGAGTTTAAGGAACTTATAGCGGGAACAGGCGATTCGATTCTTACAAGAATGAGCATAACAGGGATAAGAAGGGAACTACTGTACATTACAATTCACAAGATGATAGAGTTTGGCAAGAAGAAAGTTCCATTGAGATATATTATTGATGTTGTTGACAGGGATGCGCTCAACATAATTCAAAGTAGTGGAATTCTCATAATACATGAAGATGTCTCCGGAATAATGATAGAACTAAACCCAATCCTCGCAAAATATCTGCTTTACCTCTCGTCTGAAAGTGTACCCAAAAATGAAAAAGAAAATTATCTAAAAAGAATAATTGAAATATACCCCGAGTACAAAGAAGACTTTGAAAAGTGGATAACCACGCCAATGGAGAAAGTTATACCACCATCTCCACCAGAAAAAGCAGAGAGGGAGAAAGAGCTCGAAGCCCAAGAAGTTAAATGGCCAATTGTATATGCAGAAAAAGGAACCCATACCATCAGAAAGGAAAAAACACTACCTATTGAGGAAATCGAGAGAGAAGTGCCAAACCCAGAGGAAAGACTCCAAAAGTCACTTTCTGACGCGAAAGCCTTGCTTGCACTTGCCATAAAATACGAAAAAAGCAACAACATACAAGCGGCAATATCAGCATACAAACAAATACTGACCATCAACCCAAAGCA
>JBECUL010000010.1:0-53863 GCA_040225955.1 Candidatus Asgardarchaeum abyssi
ATCGGTAAATAATACGTATGATGAAAAAAATCTTTTCGTCGGCTATTTCATATAACATTGTTTTAATCAACAAAGCATAGATATAATAAAATTTATATTGCTAGTCATAGAATATGTAAAACGAGGGTGAATATATGTTTGAGAAGTATCCTCCAGAAATCAGAGAGACATTGAAGAAAGTATACGAGGAATGGTTAGCAACGTCTAGTGAGAAGACGGGAATTTCCTTCTCTAAATTTGCAAGCGAAAAATTAGGATACAAATATTACAAAGAAATACTGGAGATTGCAGAGGAAATAGATAAAAATAGAAGTAAGAAAAAGAAATCCGTCGTGGCAGCGGCATTTGCCTTAGCTACCGCTGTAATCATAGGATTAAGCAAAGTTATGAGAGCTCAGGAAGATTAACTGAGCTCATTTATTAGCAATATTAATGAATGCTCTTTATTACAAATTCGACTTTTTCCTCAGATCGTGAATAAGTTCTTTACTAATTACTCTCTCTTTTTTCATTTTATCTAAAAAATGATGAAAAGTTGCAGATCATAATCTTATTGTTTCTTGAAATTTAAATATTGATTAAATAATGATAATTATCGTATTTAAAGGTATAAAAAGAGATGATGGTTAAATTATGAGATATATGATTGAGGACCCTCCTCAGAGGGGCCCTTTTCTCGAGGTGTTACTTCTCTTTCAAGAGCTTTTCTTTCTTTCTCTAGGATTGCAATTTTTTTATCAAGATTTGATAGATCTACATTAAGATTAAATAAATCATTTAAAACTCTCACAATCGATTTAGACGCTTTTGGATCTACTTGATCTCCAATGCCAGGAGTTTCAGCTAATAGACAGATACCATCTATTCCATGAAGCTCTGAAGCTAAAACTGGAATTAATCCATTACCTCCACTAATAACACCATTTTTAAAAGGAACTGAGAGAGGGTGATTGAGAAACTTTTTCATTAATTGTTCATTAGCTGTTGTAACATGAACTTTTGGATCACCAGTTATTATTGGGGTCACACTTGCGGCGCAAGCGATTACTAAATTTATCCCGAATTGTTTTATGTATTCTATAAGCTCATTAGCAAATCTATATTGACCTTCTATGGAATATGGTTGAGCATCGGACGTAATTAAAATTACGTCATTTTCAGCATTTTTGCGTTTCCAAAGGTATACACTGACTTTTATAGCTTTAGGAATCCCCTTTGAGTCCACAACAACTCTTGGAGGAAAATCAAAAGGATATAAATCTGCAATCTTTTTCGGCTTGCAATATTCAATAATAGCATCAACAGCAAGTTTTCCTACTAATCCTATTCCAGGCAAACCTACTATGACTATAGGGTTTTTTAAATCATCCTTATTAATCGATAAATATTCTTTTCGTAACATATTTACAGCACCTGACGTGAGTTATAAATAAATGTGATAATTATATTTTTAAAGTTATTCTTTCTAGTTAAACTCGATAAGAAATGACAAGAGTGAATATTTACAAGAAAGGAATTAGAGTTCTAGGTATAGCAGAAAGTTTTAGGAAAGGGGTTTCAAGAAAGGCAGTACTAGTCGGAATCGTTATGAGAGGGGATTTTTTAATCGACGGATTTAACTTAGGATTTACTACTGTAGGTGGTTTAGATTCAACGGATAAGATAATAGAACTTTATAAAAATTTAAATAGAACAGATATAGGCGCTATATTGCTAAATGGCTGCATAATAAGCTGGTTCAATATTGTTGATTTAGAGAGGGTATTTGAGGACACCGGAAAACCAGTCATATGTATAACATATGAAGAAAGTGATGGAATAGATCGTTATCTTATGGAATACTTTCCAGATAGTTGGGAAAAACGATTAGAAATCCATAAAAGAAACGGTGATCGTGTACGTATCCTTTTAAAAACAAGACATCAAATTTACATTCAAGCTAAAGGAATTTCTACCAGAAAGGCTTTAATTCTTATTAACAAATTTACAAAAAACGGAGCCATTCCCGAGCCTCTTAGAGTTGCAAAAATAATTGCAAATGCTATTAATCAGAAAATCAATAAAGAAATATTGTTTGGCTGACTTCTTTTATTAGAAGATTGTCTATTTTTAATTTTACTTTTACAATTATGCTTTCATTTACTAAATTGAATGGTGTTCTCCAAGAAATAGTTTCAACTCTTTTTACATTAGGCTCCAATACCACAAAAGCTTCATGAATTACATTCTCAACATCCTTTGCAGTATAACTTACTATAAGATTACAACTGATAGTATTATCGGTAATGTTTCTAATATTCACATTGAAAGATAGTAAATCATCAGTAGGCGCAGCGGTAGGGAGATTTTTAAGGGCAATTTCAATAGATTCTGAAGGTACTTTACGAGGAGTTTCATATATCTTATCAATGTATTTTCTTCCTTTAGGCCAGCTAGGTATTCTACCCAACTCAAATAATCTTGCTATAGATATTTTTACCTCCCTTGTTGACACTCCGAGATCCCGTGCGCAGTCTTCTACATTAAAGACACCATCATGATGAATATAATAATTAAGAACCTTTTCATCAAAATTAGCAATATCAAGTACTTTACTCAAAGAAGCTATTATAACATCAGGCAGCTGTTTTGCTTCACGAATATCAAAATATTTGCCATTACCTTCATTTGCTAATACAAGAAATGAATCGTGAACATAAGGATTACAACCAACTATAAAGAAAAGCATATCAGGTTTATCTTTAATGTTATGAACTATATTTAAAATGTCAAGACCAACAGGACACCCATTAGGCCATCTATCTTTAACCCCATAGATTTGTGGTGCAAATTTTGTATAGCCATGTGGTGGTGCATCACCTATCAAAATTATGATTTTATAGGCATCACGACGCCATGTAGCGTTATAGGCAGCCCATAAACCGTCAGCGACAGCTTCAGGAGGATCGCCACCACCACCTATTTCAAGCTCACTAATGAATCTTAACACAGCATCTATATTATCCGTGGGCGGGTAAAACTTTGTGACAAATGTTTTATCCTCAGGAGGGTGATCTCTATATGCAACCATGCCAAATCGAATGTCCAATTTTTTCTTCTTTTTCTTAAGAGTGTTAACAATATCATATAAGCTCTCTTTGACAATATTTATATCATCAGCCATAGAACCAGTAGCATCTACCACAAAGATAACGTCAATAATATAATGTGATTTTTGGCCTCGAAGCATGAGCTTCACCAAAGTTCTCTTTAAAATAATATTCTAAACTTTGCATTTAACATTTTCCTATCTTATTAGATTACAATTGAAATGGTATACATAAAACAAATTCATTGATAACTATATAGTTTGGTTTTTCTTATCTTAAGTATGCTATATGCAAATAAAATGTAAAACATAAATGATGAAATAATTAAAATTATTGTTATCGCGATTAGGTTTAACTGCTGATAAATGTAAATGCTAACAAACACAGCTGCAACTAAAATTCCAATGAAGCTAGTTTGCATTTTTTTCTTTTTCATACCGCTAACAGTCCCAAATACAAAAACCATTATGACTATTGCCAGTGCAATATTGTTAATGTAAAAAAATATAACATCTCTTAGTTCTGAAAAATACAGCCATATAACGGCTAGTGTGAGAAAAAAACAAAGTTCAAAAATTCGAATAGCATGGTATGGCACATCGGTTGTCTTCATGCCAATAATATCTATTTCCTTGTGTATTTTATACAAGAAAATTATTTCAATCAAAGATCCATATGCTAAAGAATTTGCAACCCAAATTGATAAAGCAGCTATTATTTCTATATGTTGATACCATACAACAATAAGTGAGAAAACAATTCCAACCATATTAGAAAATACCAATATTGCTATGAAATATCCTAAGGTAAGAAGAAGAATTGTTGAAAAAATAGACCATAGAATCCATATCAATTTGCCATGTTTCTCTATATCTATTAAGTGGCTCACAATCCTTCCTGCAATGATAAAACACATTACTATGGTAAATAAAGGAGTTACTAAAGGAATTATGAAAAAGGTTGCAACAATGAGAGCATTAACACCATAGAATATTTTCCATTTAAGAGGAATAAGGCTTGTAGTATTTTTTAGCTCTATAAAGGCTTCTGGCAGTATATTTCTTAATTCATAGATAAGAAATATCCATGGAAAAGAAATTACTAGGGCTGTTAATATCTTTATTGCAGTCTCAGGTATGGGCAATGGCACAACAACGTTACCTATTTCTGGAATTATAAATACTAGAATTATGAAATATATCGGCGTTAAAAGTGCTAATATGAGTGTTAATAGTTTTGCGTAGAAAATTTCTTGAGTCATGAAAAGCACCAAAACTTCTACTAAAAATAATTTATCTTTTGTTTATTTTTTCTTTTTCTTTTTTGCAATTTTCTTAAGAAACCTTTTCTCGTAGGATATTCTTTTAGTTATGAATATGAGTCCAATGCCAATCAACATTGTTATTACTCCTGTTTCAGCAAAGTAAAAGATTACATTTTCTTTAATAGGTGTCGGATAGAAGTAAGTTATATTATTTCCACTAAGTTCAATATAACGAGCTGATCGTGGAAGTGAAATATTCCCATAGAGCCTAGCTTTATTATCTTCTATTGTTATATTTGCGACAACATGGTTATTTTCTGTTACATTCCATTTTTCTATTGGATAATCAGAAAAACTGTCAAAGATAAATACGTCAGTAGAATTCCACGTCACATATGATACATTATATTCTGAGTATGCTGGAAGAGACACTTTGAACTTAACATCTATTTTAGTGCTTTTCCACGAAGTTGAAAATGTATAGCCGTTAGTGAGTGTTATTGTTTTTCCGTATTTTTCCATTTTAGGATGATATATAATTCCCGATATTTCAAACATAATTCTCACAGAATTTGTATTATCAGTAAATTTTATTACTGGAAAAGAAACACGCCCTCCTAGGTCCTCTCCTATAGTTTTATTATACGCATCATATATTTCAGAAAGAAACTCCAAAGAGTTGTTCTTGAATGCAAATCTCGTTAGATTAAATAAGGAAATAGTTACATTTTCGTTTATCTTAATAGTTTTATTAATTTGTACTTCTAATACAACATAAATTTTCTCATCCTCAACCACAGTACAACTAATAGAACTTGAATTCTCAAAATTAGCAGCATAGACATTCTGTAGAGGAATTAATAGTAATAACAATAATAATGCTAATATATATGTGCGTCTTAGCATCATTGCACACCATTTTACACTTTAACATAAGAATTCCGTAACAATCATACGTGAATTCTCAATCAACTATAAAAGTAAATAAGTTTTACGGATAAATTAGCTTGTTTATTAGAAGAATTTCATTACGGGCCCGCTGGGATTTGAACCCAGGGTCTCCGGCTTTCTCCATAATTATCATTCCGAAGGCCGGCGCCTTATCCAAACTAGGCCACGGGCCCAATTAAAAATAAGCGGACCCGGGGGGACTCGAACCCCCGACCCCTGCCTTAGAAGGGCAGTGCTCTATCCAAGCTGAGCTACGGGTCCATATTTTTCATATGTAGAAATAGGTTATCAATATTTAAGTTTTTAGATATTATTTTATTCTAACCCTAAGGAAAAATAGGAAAAATTAATTAGCCATCATGTGAGGGATATATTAGAAGACAATCTTATATAAGTATATTAAATTTTGACCAATGAGGTGCAAATTTTGGGAGTTCTAGACAAATTAAAATCTGTTCTCTTTGGAAAAGGAAAAAGAGGGAAGAAGATATCCAGAGAAGAAGCAATAGCGTCAATAATAGATACTGTGGAGCTTATGGAAACAAGAGCAAGAGAGTATGAAACAAGAGCTTTAAAGTCAAGAGAAAGTGCTAAGCTAGCACTAAAGCGTAATAATGAGAAACTTGCAAAGCAGCATTTACGTGAGTGGTATTATAGCACTAAGATGAGTAATCAATATAGAAATATTGCTCTTAATCTTCAGCAGCAATTAGATAAAATAAAACAGGCAACTGATATGCAGAGAATTGCTCAAGAGCTTAATAAAGTTAAGCAAATTTACCAAGAAATAACACAATTGACCTCTGTTGAACAAACAGTGCGAGATGTTATGGAAGTAAAGGTTATGAGTAAGCAAGTTGATGCTGCAATGAGAGTATTTTCTAAACAATTAGGAATTCCAACTGATGTGGAGGCTAATGAAATATTAGAACAAGAACTAAATTTGCTCCAGGAGGAAATAGCTGCTGAAGCTATTGCAGGTTTGCCACTTCCAGAAGAGGGCGAAAAAGAAGAGATTAAACGCGAAGAGACTATCAGTGAAAGTTCTACTACACCTATCTCAGACGATGAAAAAGAGATCAAAAAGCTTCTAAAAAAGCTTAAAAAAGAAGCTTCTAAAGAAAAAGAATAAAATAATAATTAGGATTTTGTTCATTTATTACCTTATCATATATAACCTTTCAAATTCATTTTTTAATCTAAAATATTCGATATAAAGCTCGGTATATCGTTTTATATAATAGTTATAAGGAATTTTCCCCATTTGGAAATCATTTTTTAATTTTTCAAGCTCTTGCATTATTTCATTAATCCTAAATGTTAGAGATGAGCGGATAAGCTCAGTTTCATAATCGGTAGTGTCTGGAATAAGAGGTATTTCATGTGGTTTATTATGTAATTTATCAATAGAAACCTTACGAGCCTTGGGATTTCTTAATTTTTTTACTAGTTCAGATAGTTTCGTTTTTACATTTGATAATTCTGGTTCAAAAGCTATTGTTGTAACTGACTGAAAAACTAATGATTCTCGTAGATTACTATCATACTTAATTCTATTAAATAGATTTTCAAATCTCCTTAAATTAGCATCATTAAATTTTGCATCGATAAATCCAAGCGTTGTTTGAATTCTACACCTCTTTCGAACTATACCAACAATATTAATGGAAAGTATTTGTTCTGGATCTAATGAGACCACTTTACTGTTTTTTTTAAGCAGTATCCACTGTCTATCGGATATTACTAGTTTAAGCTGTCCCTTAGCATCTAAAAAATCACTGCCACGAAGCTCAAAATCAAAATACCCAAGAATCATTTCGTTAGGAGTTATGTTCAGCGTATCCTTGATATTTGTTATATAATTTTTGAATTCTTGAATTCTTATTATTTTTTCATGAATATCGGGGATCCTTGAGTTCGCTTCTTCAACAATTACCTTCGAATATCTAATAAGATTATTTACGATTCTTCGCATATTTTCAACATTATTTATTAAATTTGTAAATTCGTTAGGGTTGCTAAAGTAAAAATCTTTATCATCTATTATGTTTATATCGCTTCCTAGAAGGATATCTAAGTGTGTTTCTATTTCTTTTATTGCTTTATTTATCATAAGATTTAAGTCCATAAGCTGCCTATCAACATCTATATCAATAAAAAAGCCTTGGTCTCTGAGGGCTACGAGTTTTTCTTTTGAATTTTTTAACTCAACAATTATCTCTGAAAGAGGCTGTATAAATTTTGTTAATTTAGATACTAATTCCCTAAAAGTAGAATTAATCTCTTTCCACAAGAGGTTTATGTTTCTTACTTCTTTTTTACAAATAGGGCAAAGTCTACTTATTCGATTTCCAATGCTAATATTTCTAGAGCCACAATCGAGGCAAATCATAAAATGTATGTTTCCAGTATTAACTTCTTGGACATTAGTACTGCCACATTTATTGCAGAATTGAAAAGTGATCTCTTTACTATTTGTACATTTTTGACAAAACACTTTTTTGCAATTTGTACATATATACTCTGCTGGTTCTACGCCGCACTGATTGCAATACACTACCAACTCATTCTCCTCCAAATAATAGCTTTTTAATTTTTGCTTTTCTACATATTTTAATTTTAAACAAATGATATTCATAAAAACAGGCCATAAACTAATAACTGGCGCTTATATTTATCGCATACGCTATGATTATTCTTGAATTACCAATGTTTCTCTATACAAGTTTAATAACAATTTTCTCTCCTTTAATAACGGTAGCTCTCCATCAGAGATTCTCTTTATATTCTCCCAGTTTTGTTGAGCCATTAAATAGCAAAGTTGGCTCATTTTCTCACAAAAGCTTGAAACATTTAAAAAGCCAAGTTTATTAAATACAGTACTAGCTCGTTTATATAATGTATATGCTGATCTAAAGTTATTTACTGATGAATCACAGTACGTATATGCCTTACTCCAATTTTTTAAATGAGCATAACATTCATGTAAAGCGTCATCCTTGGCTCCCTGAAATCTTTCAATCTCTGCATTATAAAAAATAAGTGCTGCCTCCTGGATATCTATTAATTTTTTTATAGATTTTCCTATGAAGTTGCTTTCTTTACTTTCATTATAGCTTTTAAGTCTTAACTGACTAATCTTAGATATCTCCTTCAAGAACTCGATAACTTCGTTATGGCAGTCTGATATATCCTTTACGTCTTTATCACATATTTTGCTTTCTGAAAATGATCGATAAAGTAATTCGCGCAAATCTTTACATTTTATTACACTTTGGTTTGCATGTTCTACTAAAATTCTCTCCGCGTATTTCGCACCATCACCTAATGCAAGATTTGCTAAATCACGATGGACCTCTTCAAGATTTTTTTCATTCGCTAGCTTATAAAATCTTGAAGCTTCGTTAGAAAAAATATGCTCTAAAACTCTAAAACGTATTGTTTCAAAGTCATTGTCACTGATGTCAGAGTTTCTATACACTAGCAAGTATCTTGATGTCATCATAAGAGCTTTTGATAAGTTGATTAATACTTCTTTCTCTTGAATATTTTCAGATATTCTAAGAAGTTTTAATGCTCTTGATGCCGATTCTAATACTTTCCTCGCTGATTTTGCGTTTATGACATCATCTACTTCGTCCTTTGCATCACTTAGTAAATCTTTAATTCTCTGAGTCAATGTGTAACTTCTAAATTTTTCCGCAAATTCTATATTTTCTTTTATACCTTTCCAGTTTCCTTTTTGGACTTCAGAAATTAGATAGTGTATTATATGTTCCTCTTCGGTCAAAAAAGTCTTGAGATCCCCATCCATAAGTTTTTGCCTTATTTCATCAATCTCTTCTAAAATTTCATTTAAATCAGCTATTAGCTTTTCTCCATTACCGCTTGCCTCATCATTTTGAAGTATATTCTTTTTCACATCAAAAATCTTATTTATTAGTATCTGCGCCTTTGAAATGCCAATATTTCTTAACCATATAGTATTATTACGTTTAAAACTTGTAATATCTTCAGATAGAGAGATACAAGATTCGAACTCATTTATAGCCTTTTCTAAAAGGCTTTGAGCAACTTTTCGATTATAAATAAGTCCTAAGTCTCCTAAAAGTTTGCAATATTTTCCCTTTGCATCGTGTTTAAGTATCTCTACTTTTCTAAAGTAAAGATTTAACCTTTGATTTTTCATGAGTGAGTTTTTGTCGACCGTCTTCAATAGAGAATGTGTTATCGAATGTATTACATACTCGAAAATATATCTTGTGAGTGCCATTTCAAAGGGATATATTGCCAACCAGATTTTCCATTCCTTTTTCTCAAAAAGTCGAATTATATAATCTTCAAAAAATGATGATAGCTTTTCAAGCAGGTTCAATAATATGTTTTTCCCCTCATCTTTCTCTTTATTGCTTTTCCATAAGAAATAGTCTATAAGAATTTCTCTTAGTAGTCTAATTCCATCAACTTTACTAATTTTATCTTGAATGTTTTGAGAGGAATTTTTTATTAAATCTCTCATGGAGAATAGTATTCCTTCTAAGTCAATAGAACTAGAGATTGATAAATCAGGCAAATCTTCCACTTTAAGAAACTTAGAAATTAATTTAACAGTTGTTCTATATACATTATATCTCCATACAGCTAAACTTGCCATTTCTTGTCTTTTCTGTAAGTTTTTTATTTTTTCTTGTAAGATTTCCCGCTGCTCTGAAATTTGCAATCTTTTTAACACACTACTATGTCTTCTTAGCTCCTCCTCCAGTAAAGATAATTCCAATTTATTATATTCAAAAAGGTAATCATAGATATTATAAAGACTTTCTAGAGCAGCGTTGATAGTGATATCTTTATTGTTCTGGAAGACATTAGTAATTACTTCATTTAGAACATCATAGACTTTCCTTTGTAGTGGTAAAAGCATGGTAATTATTCCTTTATCTTCCATTTATCACTCCTCTCTTAAAACTTTTTGAGCGAACGTCAAATAACCTGTATGAGCAATCATTCTTGAGGATGGTCGAGTTTTCCCCGGTCTAACAAGTATGTCTCGTAATAGACACTCAATAGTATATACATTTTTAAATCCTTTACTTTCCTCCAAAGCGCTAACGGTCTTAATTACTTGTTCTATTGTTGGAGAGTACGATATAAAAACGCCTCCGTTTTTTAGGGATTCATAAGCATGAGGAACTACTTTCCATGGAGTTGCCATGTCTAGAATCACTACATCTATCTCCTTCTCATAAATTCCCTCACAAACATCTTTATTATATATAGTTACATATTTTTCTAGTGATAATCGCTTTATATTCTTCCATGCAACTTCTATAAACTCCTTTCTAATCTCATAAGAATATACATGGCCAGTGGGACGTACATAATATGCTAGTACTGTTGTTAATGCGCCACTTCCAGTACCAGCCTCAACTACGATACTACCAGGTCCAATCCCAGAGTGCAGAAGTATCAATCCTGCATCTTTTGGATAAATAATATTTGTATTTCGTATGACATTTAAAACAAAATCAGAAAGTGTTGGTTTTAAAATGTAAAATTTGACCCCTTTATTGCTCTCAATTGATGATCCCCATTCCTTTCCGATGGCATTTGAAAGATTTATAACACCTTTATGAGTATGAAATACTTTATCCTTAGTAACCTTCAAAAGCCAATTCCGTTTATTATCTAAATACAGTTTTATATAGTCGCCTTCTTTTATAAGAGTCTTCATTTTCCAGTCCCTGCTATTTGAAAAATGCCGGCCTTTCTGAGACCTTAATAATTGGTACGTACTGATATCTTCGCTCTTCCATACTATTCTTATAGAGTACAGTCTCTTCTGGATCGGTAGTATAAGCAATAAATTTACCCTCTGGTGGTTTATCAAGCTCTACATAAACAATTAACGGAAGACCATGAAATTGATAGTATCCAAGAGTTGTCGTTAGTGTAAATAAATAGTGCTTTCCATTTTCCTCCAAATAAAATACTGCTTGAGGATTATGTCTCATAGTCCAAGTTATTATCAACCTTGCTAAATCCTCAATACTTGCTAATTTTATTCTTGTTGCGGGTGGAAGAGATTCAGCTTTACTCATAATTATCACCTTCTAGATATACTGAAAATCTTTTTTATGTAGAATGTAATTAATTTTTCTGAAATGCTCTTCTTTGGGGATGAAGATGAAAAAACGGATTTACATCGCAGCTTGTGGCATTGGACTAGGACATGTAAGTAGATGCATAGCCATAGCTAATGAAATAAGAGAAAAAAAACCAGATGTTGAAATATTTATATCAACATATGGAGATGGAATTGATTTTGTTAAAAAACACAATTATCCACTTATGGTAGTTCCTCCTATGAAATTAGTCGAATCTCCTGATGGTTCTGTTGACGCAAAAAGAACAGCTATTGGTGCAATAAAGGGAATTATAACTTTTATAAGGCAAGTTATTCGTGAGATTAGGTATATAAAGCGTATAAATCCTTCGATAATAATTAGCGATACTAGATTGTCAACTGTTATAGCTGCTTGGCTTCTAAGGAGAAAAGTCTATTTAATTACAAATCAACTTCGGATTATAATACCTCATAGAAAAAAACTAACACCTCTAAAGAAAAAGATAAAACGATTTGGCGAAATAATCATATTACATGTTATCATGCTCCTGTGGAACCGAAGTGAGAAGATTTTTGCCGCAGATTTTCCTCCCGAGCTTACAATTAGCAGAGATGTCCTTAACGTTCCTCAAAAATTATCTAAGAAAATAAAGTTTATTGGACCAATTCTAAATGTACCTCATTTTGAAGAGTATGAAATTGCTCAGATTCGCAGTCAATTCCTAAAGAATGCTGAAAGATTAATATACGTAGGATTAAGTGGTACAAGAATCGAAGTTGAAAGTTTAAGGAAAAAGTTAGAAGGATTATTTTTAAAATTTCCAGAAAAATACCTATTTGTTATGAGCCTAGGCCGTCCATCTAGTAAATATTTCTTGTATCGGAAAAGAAACCTATATGTTTATAATTGGATTCCTGAAAGAACCAAGCTAATGGCAGCTTCAGATGTATATATTGGTCGCTCCGGCCAACTTTCAGTTGCAGAGACTTTTTATCTAGGAGTCCCTGCAATTTGGATACCATCAATAGCCCATACTGAACAAATAACTAATGCACTATCATCAGTTAAATTGGGAGTTGGCCTTTTAATAAGCCAAAAAAAGATAACTTATCAAAAATTGTTTGACGCTATAAATCATTTACTTTTTAATTATGCCGTAAAGGAAAAGTTAAGGGAGATTAAAAGACGGGTTAATGAATATGACGGAAAAAAGTATTTAGTGAATTTTATACTCTCAAAGCTTAATAACATAGGATAATTTTAACTATAGTCGCAAAATATCAGAAAGTCCTTAAGGTAGGAATGGTATTGTGAAAAAGGAAATCAATGCAATAAACATCGCTAAAAGTATCATCTTTTTTGACTTTAATGCTTGATCTTTACTGCTGTCTTTTAAAATAATCACTAGTGCTTTAATAAAAACAAGATCGGAAATTGCAACTATTATTAAATATGTAATTCCTGCATACCTTAAAATATATGGTAATGGGCTTAAAATTATAGCAGCTATTATGAAAAAAGCAGCAAGCTTCGCTGCGATTTTTGGACCATATTTGACTGCAACGGTATTATAATTTTTAAGTCTATCACCTTCTATATCAGCTATACCTTTTATTATCTCACGGCCAGTATTTGCAAGAAAAGCTACCGTAAAAAATATCATTATTAGTGGACTTATTGTATTCTCTATCACTACAGCACCAAATACAAAAGGAATAGCAACAGAAGAACTTACAATAAAATTACCAAGCAATCCTGTTCTTTTTAAATAAATGTCATAAAGAGAGGATAGAATAAAATAAGCAATTGCAATTACCAAATTCAATAAACCTATGAATGATGAAAAAAGTATGCCAAGAAATCCTAAAATAATATAATATGCGAGCGCGACTTTTGGATGAATTATACCAGCGGGAAGAGGTCTATTAGGAGCATTAATTCTATCCACAGGTAAGTCAATATAATCATTTAAAACCATAGCAGCTCCTGTTAGAAAAAAACCTGTAAAAAAAGCGAAAATGGATTTGTAGAGGGGCAAATTAAATTTTGCCACAACAATTTCACCAATTAATATACCAATACCTATCATTATGCAATTAATAGGACGTATTATTGAAAAAAAAGCCTTTAACGTTCTTATTTTAGGCATACCATCACCTTAAAGCCATATTGTATTTCTTTTTAAAAACATTATTACGGCACTAACAGCTATCTATGACTCTTTTAACTTTTTAAGTTTTTCCTTAACTTTATTAATCTCTTCCTCTAATGGTTCAGGGAACTCAATCTCCTCCGCTTCTTTAATGGTAATGCCTAAACTTTCCTCTAATTGATCCAATTCGGCTTCTAATTCCTCATCTGAAATTTCTTTTGCAGAAACTTTTGGTTTTACTGCTGTTAAAACTTCTTCTTTAACACCTTCTATTTGCTCAACCATCTTGTTTATTTTCTCCGCCTCATTTGTAATGCGCTTAAGAGATGGCATGGAAACTAGGATGTCTTTAAGCATCACACGAACTTCGGATATGACTTTTACAGCCTGATCCATTATTTGTGCTTGCTCTAGTTGAAAGGTGAGAGCATCTATACTTGCCTTATATTCATCTATACTCATTGCTTTGGTTAAATACTCATGATACAACTTTAGATACTTTTTAGCTTGCTCACGATGCCCCATTTTAAGATATTTTAATGCTTTTTGTCTATGTTCTTCGGCTTTTTGTTCGAGCTCCTGCCTATTTATATCAAGAAGCTCACTGAATGTTTTTAGATGAATAATCAGATCTTGTGGTGACCTCTTAGGAGATAGCCAATTTCGAATACTTTCGATAAATCTGCCCAATATAATTCACCAATCATAAGTATTGATTATACACATTTACATTTTCGATACTTATTTATGTAACTATTAGAGAAATGATAAATAAAAACATTATTCAATTATTTGGCTGATAATAAAATAATTGAAGGGAGCTCTAATGAGTTTTGATTCGCTTCAGCAGAAAGCAAAGATTCTTGCAAAGAAGGCCATTGAACTAGATTCTATGGGCAAAAAGGAAGAAGCATATAAATATTACCTTAAAGCAGCTGAAATTCTCTTAAGATTAGCTGAGATTGCAAAGATTAGAAGACGAAAAAAAGAGTTCCACTCTCTAATTTATTTCGCAAATAAATATATTCAAAGATGTTATGAAATAAAGGGTATTGAATTCGAGGAGGGGAAAGAAGAAAAAAGAGAAAAAGCTATTACAAGAGAGAGAACAAAAGAAGAGGACAGAGAAACATTTGAAATAATATCAGATCTTGTAATTAGGGAAAAACCTAATGTTTCATGGGATGACATAGCAGATTTGGAGCAAGCAAAACTTGCTATAAAAGAAGCTATAATATTGCCATTGCGCCATCCAGAATGGTTTAAAGGCGCAAGAAAACCATGGAGGGGGATTTTATTTTTTGGTCCACCAGGATGTGGAAAAACCTTATTAGCTCGTGCAACAGCTTCAGAGATAGATGCTACATTTTTAAATGTGGATGCAGCTTCGATTTTTGTTAAATGGGTGGGCGAATCAGAGAAAAGAGTTAAAGCATTATTTAAATATGCAAGATCTGCAGCTCCAGCAATAATTTTTATTGATGAAATAGATGCTATGATATCTTCTAGAGAGATAGAAGGAAGCTCTGGTGTCGAACACCGGATAAAAACACAATTTTTGACGGAAATGGATGGCGTGTTAAAAAAAGATGATGAACGAGTGCTTGTTTTAGCAGCGACTAATATGCCATGGATATTAGATATAGCAATAAGAAGAAGGTTTGAAAAGAGAATATATGTTCCTCCTCCAGGATTAGAAGCTAGGAAAAAAATTTTTGAAATACATTTGAGAGGTTTAGATTTATCAGAAGATGTTGACCTTGACTTACTAGCTAAAATAACTGAGCTTTACACTGGAGCTGATATAGCATTAATTTGTAGAGAGGCTGCAATGATGCCTATAAGAGAACTAAAAGATATTGAGGCTGGAGAAAATATTTCTCCTAGATCAATAAGAATGTCGGACTTTGAGGAAGCTTTAAGACGCATAAAACCTTCTATTTCAGAGAAGGAACTTTTAAGGTATGAAAAATGGGCTAAAGAGTACGGAAGTGCTTAGTATGGAAGCTACCAAAGTAAAAGAGAAAGAAAAAATAAAGGATAAAACGGTAAAAGAAAAAGAAAGAGCTTCTATAGAAGAAAAAGTTATTATGACAACAGAAAAAGCTCTACCGAAGATTACTATTGAAGAGGAGGAAATTTTTCCAGAATTTAGAGAATTAGTTCATATGTATTATATACCCAAAAATAAAGATTTGTTAGAACACTGGTTAAAAGAATGGGGCGATTTTTTAATAAAGTGGGCGTCGTTTCATAAGAAGTTAATTGTAGGAATAAAGGATATTCAAGAGAGTAAAGCCTTTGAATTTAACAAACACAAGCTTAGTTTAAATGCTATTGTTAAGATTTTTGAGTACTTAGTAAATAATAAATTAGCAACATGGATAGATAAGCAAAAATTACGAATAAGAATTCTTTGGAAAACCGATGAGGAAATAGCTGAAGATATCTATAAATGGGCTTGGCAAACAGGCTTTCTTATACTTGACGTTTATCAACTTTTCAAGTCTGAAGAATACTGGAGTTCGCTACCTCCCGAATATTTAGAGAAAATAATTTATCTGCTAGTAGAGAGAAAGAGAGCAGAATGGATCAGCAAAAATAAAAAAATAATTAGAATAAAATTGAGGGACTTTATATAACTAGTAGCCGTGACAAATAAATTAATAAAACTGTTACAAATGCTATAAAGATTGACGTATTAATAGGTAGATCGTATATTTCTCTGACGCCGACGCCTATCAAAAGAGTAACCCATATTGCAAAAACATATTCCAACAGATGTGCTATAGCATAAGCTTGGGAGTTGAAATATAGAGTTACTAGATCTGGAAAAGCAACAATTGGAACACTCGCAGGAACAGGAGGTATAATAAAGATAAGAAGTATTGCAATAATTTTGTGGATTAGAAAAGGAGCTGTCGACATTAATAATATTGCAAAGGATCTGGAAAACTTACTCTTATCAGTAAATATTCTGGTGATTACGTACAAGAGTAATGAGTAAAAAATGTATGCAATGATAAATACTAATAAGTCACCTATTATCACTGAAATCATAGAAGATATAAAACTCCAAAGAAAAATATCGGAAAATCCAATTACAAAAGTAGAGAGAGAAAGAAAAAGTAAACCATCAAGAAAAACATTTAGAAAAAGAAACATAAATGGAATACTTGATCTAAACGTAATCGCATAATCCTGGAAAACAAGACCTGGATATGTAAAGATATAAAAAATCATCTCTCTTATTGTCAAGGGTTTAAATTGTTCTTTCTCTACTGGTCGTAGTAATGGTAAAACACGTTCTAAAAATTCAACTCTTAATCTTGAACCACATACAGGACATACTACATCATCTGGAGATATAGGAGCTCCACATTTAGGGCAATTTGTTATTGCCACCTTGGATACCCCAATTCATGAATTTGTGTATTTAGAAACCAATAAAAATTATTCACGCCTTTTGAAAATTTTACTTGGCTTAATTAATCCTTCCTCTTCTATTGCAGGCTCACTTTTTCTTGGTTGTTGAGAAGGCATTGATATCTGTTGCGCAACTTGTACAGGAGAACCTGATTGTTGAGTCAGCCCTAATCTATTAACAACATCCGTAAGAAGCAAAGCTGTTAAAGTCTGGAGATTTTTCTCTAGGGAATCTCCTTTGCTTTCCTTTTTAAGCCCCTCTAGTTGGTTTGCTAGTTCATCTATCTTTCCTAAAAGCAACATTATTTTGCTATCGAGTTTATTTATTGAATCTATTATCTGCTGTAAAAGAAGCGTTGGAGAAATTTTTGGTTTGGCAAGCTGAGGTTTAGATTCTTCAACAACTACTTGTGATTTTTGGGTATCCTCGGAGATTACTTTCCCCGATTCTTGAACACTTTCTTTCTCTAAAAAGGATTCTTGTGATTTTTTAGCTTGCTCATTTGTATTATACTCACTCATTATCAACACCATAGGGTATGATATTTGAAATATGGACATATAACTATAAAAAATTTCTTTAATGTTAATCATAAAAACTAAGAATTATTTTTTCATGGGTGGTATATGAATTTTGAAATAAAAAATCCTTTTGTTTTATGAATATGCGGGAAAGTTCTTTTGATATACTCACTTATTTCGTATTTAGAATATCCATGCTCTCCAATAATATCTGGTGGCGCCAGTTCGATTTTTTTCCCAAATTCGTTTTTAAGCCAAATTATCTGCTCTTCCCCCTCTTGAGGAAGTATAGAACACGTGCTATAAACAACTATTACATCATTTTTGATATTGTTCAAAATCCCCTTTAGGAGTCTTCTCTGAAGAGTTATGAAAGATCTTAGCTTTCTAGGAGTTACACGCCATTTAAAATCAGGGTCTGATTGAAAAACTCCTGTGGAAGAGCAAGGTGCATCGATTAGTACCTTTTCAATATCAAGTTTTATCGAGAAAGTCTCAGCATTAGCTATAAACCACGAAACATTAGATACGCCTAATAGGTTTATATTTTCTATAGCTTTTATTGACCGTTTTAATGAATAATCGGTTGCTATCACAATTCCTGTGTTATTCATTAGTTGCGATATTAGTGTAGTTTTCATAGCAGGCGCAGCGCAAGAGTCCCAGATCGTCTCTCCAGGGAGAGGATTTAATGCAAAAACTGTAACCATACTTGCTTTATCTTGTATTGTAACCATACCACTCTTAAAAGTTTTAGATAATGAGATAGGAACTTTTGAACGTTTAACCATAAGAGCTATAGGATAATCAGTATCTACTTTGACTTCGATACCTTCATTTTTAAGGGATTTTAGTGCACCCTCAACCGTTGTTTTTAAAGTATTTACACGAATCCAAGTAATACGCTTTTTAGAGGTATAAGAAAGCAGGGCCTCCACTTCAGAATATGGCATCACTTTAAGTAGTTCAGAAACTATCCATTCTGGATAATAATATTGGTAGCTTAATTTTTTAGTTGTGCTATGTTTTTTTAATGCACGCTCAAGGTTAAAATTCTTTATTTTCTCTTCATACGGCTTAATTAAATCATATTGTGATTTATCTTTGATATATTCTGTAAAAGAAGATAGGGTTCTATGCTTAGAAGAACTATCAGAGTACGTCTCCCACTTTAATAAGAATGTGAGAAGACGCAAAGTATTTTTAAGGGTCGTATTCATATTCTTAAAATTACCTCGCGTTAATTTCAATAAAATAAAATCTATTGTGTTTATTCTTCTAACTACTTCTACCACATAGTGAAATATTGCTCTACGATTTTCGATGGAAGAGATATTGGATGTTATAGAGTAAAAAATAGTCCTTAAAGGTTTTCTCGATCTTTCAAAATCATTAAGGATCAATATTGTCTTTTCATAGACATCTTTCATGATTTTTGCATTAATCTATTTTAATATAAAAGTATAGCAATCTATTTAAGAATTATTTGAACACTTAACATCAGCTATACTTTAATCATTAAATTATATGGGTGATAGAAATATGGTTAAGAAGCTTATCGAAGGTGGCATAATAATAACTATGGATAAAGATCGTAGGATTATAGAAGATGGATATATAGTCATAGAAGACAAGAAGATCAAGGCTGTGGGAAAATGGAATGATGTAAAAGATGAAGCAAGTGATGTAGAAGAAAAAATAAGCCTTAAAAAAAGAATCATAATTCCTGGAATTATATGCAGTCATACTCATCTTTACGGAATTCTTCTAAGAGGCGCACCTCTAAAAATAAAACCACCCACAGACTTTATGCAGATTCTTAAGCGGATATGGTGGTTTGAGGATGAAGCAATGAACTATGATGATGCATATGGAAGTGCTTTAGCAGCAAGCTATGAAATGTTAAGAAGCGGTACTACGCTTTTTGCTGACACATATAGTGGACCAAACTCGATAGAAGGTGTTCTAGACTATATCGAGAAAGGGGTTAGAGAGGTAGGAATTAGAGGAATATTAGCTTTTGAGTCAACTGAACGACGAAGTGTTGAAGAGGGAGATAGAGGAATAAAAGAGAATGTGAGGTTCATTAAGAAATTAAGCTCAGCAAATGACAATAAAATATTTGGCATGTATAGCATTCATGCGTCATTTACAGTAAGCGACGAACACATTAAAAAAGTGCTAGAATATGCAAAGAAATACCCTGCCCCTATAACTATTCATACTAGCGAGGGATTAGTAGATTTGTATCATAATATAGAAAGATATGGAAAGAGAACGGTTGAACGATTATACGATGTAGGACTTTTAGGCCCTAATACTGTATTGGCTCACGCAGTTCATGTTAATGACGATGAACTTGAATTGATAAAAAAGACAGATACTAAAGTTGCACACAACCCTATGAGTAACATGTTAAATGCAGTAGGTGTTTCACCTGTACCTAAAATGCTTAACCTTGGAATCACCATCGGTTTAGGAAATGATGGATTCGTATTTGATTCTTTTGAAAATATAAGAACAGCGTTTTTAATACATAAACTTAATTTAAGGGACCCTCGAGCAATGTCGCCCATGCAAGTATTAGAAATGGCTACAATAAATGGTGCTAAATTATACGGACTCGAAGATAAATTCGGAAGTATAGAAGTAGGAAAGTATGCAGATATAACAGTTCTGGACCCAAAGCCTGCGCCTACACCTGTATATGCAGATAGTGCAGTAGGTCATATAGTCTATGGTCTAGGAGCTAAAAGTGTGGATAAGGTATTCATTGATGGAGAACTTGTAGTTGATAATGGGGAAGTATTAACAGTAACAGCGAAGTATGTTGAAGAGAAACTACAAAAGTCATCTACTGAACTCTGGAGACGACTTGGTATTGACATTTAAAACTATGTTTCAACTCTTATCTTTTTCTGTATTTTATTTTTATTATATAGCCACCAATCACAGCTAATATGACCACCAATATGGTGATTCCAAGAACTTGGAAAAACGTATATCCGCCCCAAACCCATGGAGATTCTTCATTCAGTGATAACAAAGCGTCTAGTTCGGCTAGAATTAGTAATGCTAAGGATGTTGCAATAGGGTTGGATTCCATTTCATCGTAATATGTAAAGCCACCATCTGATCTCTGTAAACTAAGAACCCATGATACAATAGCTTCCTTTTTTCCTGATAGTTCTTCAAACTCTTTGAGCAGAAGAACACCATAATATGTTAAGTAGATATTGTAAATTTCTTTTTCTGCATCTCTATAGAAGAATCCAGAATCATTATATAGAGAAATAACCCACGCTTTTAGACTATTAGTATCTATTTCGTCTTCAGCATTGAGTATTCTAAGTGATTTCCAAGCCATATAAGCTGCGTCAAGTGAAACATCAGTTGAATTTGGGAACATAGCAAATCCACCATAATTACTACTATTTTCATCTAGCAACTGTAAGTTTTTTATCCAATTAATTGTTATAGTTTTATTTACAATATCATCAACTGCGTTTAATGAATTTAAAATCATCAATGCCGCGTATGTTGTTGATAAAGAGGACTTGTCACCAGGTGCCATTGAAAAAGATCCATCTTCATTATAACAGCTATTAACCCATGAAATTAATGCTGTCTTATTAATTAAATCCTCATCCTCTAATTTATTTAGTTTATCTAGTAGCAAGACTGCATACATACTTGCATAAATATCAACATGATCAGACTCAGGTTCGGAAAACGCCCCATAATTTGGTGATTCTTTATCGCTGATTTGTCTGTTTTTTAGCCAATCACTCATAATTGTAGTATTTACTTTCTCATCAAAGTCCTCAATCTCAAGAAGACTTAGTGCACTATACGCATAATATGAGACTTTTATTGACAAGTGTCCTCCTTTAGTAAGGAAGAATGCTCCTTCTTCCTTATCATAATGATTCAAAAGATAATTAACAACGAGGTCCTTTCTGCTAGTGGCCGATAGTGCTGGAGAAAAAACACTTACCAAGAGGATTGAAAGAATTAATACCATTATAAAGGATTTATTGCTCAATGCTTTACCTCCTTTCAGTATTAAACAGCATGGTGTGAAATAAAACAAACATAAGTTATAAAATTAGTGGTTAATCAGTTTTATCAAAAACGGTATTTAAAATGTTATTAAGAAATTTCTTTGCTTCCCTCATTGCTATCTGTCCCTTTTCAGTTATAACATAATACTTCCTGTCAGGACGCCCGTCTTCACCTTTTTGCCATTCTGTTGTTACAAGTCCCTCCTTTTTCAGTTTATATAATACCACATATGATGTAACTGCGGCTGAACTAAAATTGAAGATTTCTTTTATTTTTTTTCTAAGTTCATATCCATACATAGGTCTTTCTTGTAGTAATCGGAGAACATAGATCCATAAGTTCTCCTTAGTAAGTTTTTCTTTCAATCGTTCAACTGCCGATATCTTTTCACTCACAGCAACCATACCTCTTGCTATGCGGATTTATTCATATTAATAAGATAATTTCACTTTATAAAATATTCCATCGATGTGGAACATAGAATCGATCTAAAATTATATCGGAGTTTTTAAACATAATTAGCAGATCTTATAATGTGATAACAATGCTACAGAAAGATGATTTGCTTGAAGAAATAAATAATATGTGTGAGACCGTACTCAAGGTTCCAGGAGTTTATAATGCTACGATAATTCAAGTAGATGGTTATCCTTTAGCGACAACAGGTGTTTGGCTAGCCGAAGATGAGGTATTTGATTTAGGCGCAATAGTTGCAGCAATAAGCATGGCAGCAAGAAAAATAGAGAGAAAACTTGATTATATTCTCGTTGAAGGAACTGATAGCAAGATAGCAATTTTTAATCTAATAAAAGATAAAATAATTTTAGCAACAACTACATCAAAAAATGTTAATCTGGGCGCACTTTTCATACAAGCAAAAAGACTTAAAAAAAGCATTAACCCATTAGAAAGATACGTAGATCTTCTTGTTAAAATGCCACTTATAGAGTTTAATGAAAGTGAGAAGAGAAGGCTCATTGAAAGAACTAAGACACATAACTTATATGATAATAGTTTTATCTCTATAGGGAGACTCTGGATGCAGATTACACCAGCACTGTACGAAGAAATTAGTAGCATTATTAATGAATTTAAGAGAAATTTGAATCAGAAGATAGAAGTTTTATTGATAGCAAACAACGCTTTCCAAATATTTCCATTAACAAATACAGAACCATCAGCTAACCCCTTAGCGTTTTCACTATTTGATATCTCAAGAAAATTATTAAGGGTTTTTAGACAAGAGGATATTGAGCAGTTAATGATATCTTTTAGTACGCAGGATATTTTCATTTACGACTTCTTTGGTGGAATAATTGTCATTAAGATAATAGACAAGAATTTTAAAATTGGACTTATTCGTCTTTTGGGATTCACACTAAGGAAAAAGCTCTCTACGGTGTTCGAAAAACATTCTGTTAATATTAAGAAATTAAAACCAGAAATTAATTTAGCGGATATTTTGAGTGATTAATATGCTTTCACCAATCCCATATCTAATGGGTATGGGGTTTAGCATTCAAGAGTTAGGAAAAATAATATACTTATTATTCATCAGATCTCCTATTGTTATAATTGGAAAAGATAATGAGAAAAACAAGCAGTCGGTAAAGGCAATAGTAAAATTAATGCCACATAGGAGAGTATATTACTTTGGAATAGATTTCTTTGAGGAAAATGAAGTTAAAGAGATAATTAACAATGAAAAACTCGATTATAATGTTCCTAGAGCTATCTTTTGTGCCTTTCCTAATAATAGTAAGATTGCACTCAAAAAATTTAATAACTTTTACAGCTGGGTTTTAGGGATCATGGATCAAGATTCTATACATGATAATTATATTGACATAGAACACTTTTCAGTAGTAAATGTAGACTCATTAAAGATCACAACTCCAAATAGGATTACATCTAGATTAAGCTTTGAAACTCAAATCATTAAGAACTCTATTAAGAAGTCAGAAGAAGTTATAGTTAGATTAAAAAGAGTTTTAGAGAAAAAAATATCAAAAAATAAGAACTCTTCGCCATTTCTTAAAGAGTTGCTGGATTTTGATGAGGAAAAAGCTACTATTATTAATGATTTTTACAATGAGGCAATAATGGAGTTCATGCACGCTGCCAAAAGAGTATTAGCTATATTCTTGAGAATAAAAGCTCTGAAGGATTTGGGAATATATAACTTAACAATTTCCGAGGCAAATATTAAGGAGGCTATAAATTATAGATTCGTTTCACTACAAAGAATTTTAGATTTTATATATCATGAGTGGGGTGAGGACTTTAGAAATATCCTAACTAACAATAAGAGTGATGTTCTTGGAGACTGGATTGATAGTTTGTGGGGATAAATATGATTATTGATTGGTACAATCACAAAATTATAGTAAAAATAGTATATTACGGCCCAGCGATGAGTGGGAAAACAACGACAATTAGGGGAATTTTAAAAAAATTTGGACAAGAGGACGTTTTACAATCACTAGAAACAACAACAGGAAGAACATTATTTTTTGATTTTGGCTTCATTACAAAACAAAATGGAGATTGGACTATTATGATTAACTTATGGTCAGCAACAGGACAGGATTACTACATTGCAACAAGAGAAAGCGTACTTAAGGGCGTTGACGGTGTAATTTTTGTGGCTGATGCTTCTCCAAATAGAATTGAGCATAATAAGCAAAGCTGGGGAGAATTACAAAAATTTTTGCTAAATGATATAAGCAATATACCAGTTGTAATAGCATTAAATAAGGTGGATATCAATGGTGCGATAGACGAAAAGACACTCATAAATGCTTTGAAAATTGATACGAAAAATCATCCTATATTTAAGACTATTGCAAAAGATGGAATGAATATAATGTTGCCATTAAAAGTAATATTGAAAGAAATCTTTAAACTTATTAATACATAAAATAAAACAGCTAAAACGAAAAATTGAGACTTCTAAATAAAACGTTGCCTTCTTAGCTTTCTTTCTTCTTCAGCTCTAATTTTTACAATACCACGGTGAACCGCGCAACTTATGCAATAATATTTAACTTCCGTTCTTACTGGTATATACGCGCCTTGCTTACGTAACTCTCTGGCCAACTGAGGATCTACCAGTGATACTCTTACAGTAACTTTTTTAGCCTTATCGCGTGGAACTAATCGTCCACATGCACTACATTGTACAGATCCAGGACGACCACTACCACCTTTTGCACGACCTCGGCTCTTTCTCTTCTTAGGCATTACAAATTCCTCCAGTCAATAAAATTAAGCTTACTAATGTTTCATAGATTACTCTATAAAAATCTTATCATAGCTAAAATTATATACAGATCATAATTTATGTTTTTAACCCAGCACCAACAGTTAAATGGTTAATTAATTTATTTTTTACACAAATCACATAAAGCGATAAATTTATATTACCATTCTTATTGAATAATGTTGAAATACCCACCCCATAATAGAGAAAGCGGGGTGGGGTAGCCAGGTTAGCCCGCGGGGCTCATAACCCCGAGGTCGGTGGTTCAAGTCCACCCCCCGCTATACTTTTATATAATATGACTATATTACTTTATTACAAAAATAAGATGCTATTATTTCCTTATTCCTAGCTTAATCTAAAAATGGTGCCGGGGTGGCGGAGTGGCTGACGCGGCGGACTGCAGAGGTTTGCAGTAATCCGCTTTACCTGGGTTCAAATCCCAGCCCCGGCTCTATCTTATTTTCCAAATTGATGTGTCTTAACTTAATTTTCTTACTAAGATGAAAGTTAAAATGATATACAAGAAACATATTTAAGCAAAAAAAATAACTGTCACTATACTTTTAGTTATTTTGCTGAGACGATTTCAAAATATTTAAATTAAGAGAGGGTCTTATTTAGATTAAGGAGAGAAATGATATGCCTAAAGATAAAGAGCTTGATGTAAGGATAAAAAGGCTTGAGAAAAGAGTAGAGGATACTATATGGAAAGCAGCTCTTGTTATCAGTAAAACAATCCAGAAGGTATATCAAGAAGTCGAATCAGTAAGAGCAGATGTAACAGCATTATCTAACAGAGTTTCTGAAATTGAAAAACGTCTTACAGATATCGAAAAGAAAGGAACGTCAATACAACCAGCGGTACCCACACAACAACCACAATATTCTCAACCTGCAACAACTTCAGCAACATCAACACCTCAAACGCCTCAAACTAGGCCAACCCCACCATCAATGTCTCCTCAAGTTTCGCAACCTCAACCTCAATATACTCAGCCCATGGCAACTCAACAACCTACGCAAATGAGACCTGTTCCACCAGCTGCTACAACAGTATCTCAACCTCAAACAGTATCTCAACCTCAAACAGTATCTCAACCTCAAACAGTATCTCAACCTCAAACAGTATCTCAACCTCAACCAGCAGCACAGCCAACGCCTCAAGCAAGGCCAGCTAGTTCCCAAGCGATATCTGGAGTTAACTTACAACAAGAACTCCTTAGCGAGTTAAAATCTCTTTTCAGACGAAGTAAGGAAGAGTAACAATATCTTTCTTGTTTGGCTATTTTTCAAAACACTTTAGCTCTGGAAGTTAATAAAAATCATAGATTAAATAACTACTTATGAAAAGAAGAAAAATAAATAAATTTCAACTTTTGAAAAGCCAACCTTGAAGTAATTACTTAGTATTTACTTAGAAATATAACGATCTCTGAGGAGAGAAGGATGCTTTATTTCATTGTACTAACACAAGTTTGTAATCTTAGATGTAAGTATTGCGGAAATACGCCAGACCCTACAATAGCTCCAGTGCGTTTAAATTATAATTTAGACACACTAAAAGAGTTTATTAAGAAGGATAATGCACCACACATATGTTTTTATGGAGGAGAGCCTTTACTGGAAATACCTCTAATGGAAAAAATTATGGATGAAATTCATGCGGAACGATATATTTTACAAACAAACGGTCTTCTTTTATCAAAATTAAAAACAGAATATCTTTTGCGCTTTGACACAATCCTTGTATCTATTGATGGTAGAAAAGAAGTAACTGACTACTATAGAGGGAAAGGTGTATATGAAAAAATTATCAAAAACGTCCGAGACATAAGAAGGCGTGGCTTTAAGGGAGATTTAATAGCTAGGATGGCCATTTCTGGGAACTCTGATGTTTATCTTGATGTAAAACACCTAGTTGAACTAGAGGATCCTCATTTTGATCATGTTCACTGGCAATTAGATGTACTTTGGGATTATCCACCTAAACAAAGGTATGATGACTTTGAAAGATGGGTGAACGAATCGTATAACCCTGGCATAAAAAAACTAATAAAATACTGGTATGAAAATATGGCAAGAAAAGGAATAGTTCTAGGAATAGTTCCATTTTTAGGAATTATGAAAAGTCTATTGTACAATGAAAGAACAGAGTTACGTTGTGGTGCGGGAATTAATGCCTTTACCATCACAACAGCTGGTGAAATAATAGTATGCCCAGTAGCTCCAGAATTTAATTTTGCGAAAATAGGTGATATATTTTCTTCTGATCCTAAAGAGTTGCCATATAAAGTAACTATTGGAGAGCCATGTATTTCTTGTGAATATTATCACTTATGCGGTGGCAGATGTCTCTTTGCTAATAAAACAAAACTCTGGGGAGAAAAGGGATTCAGAGAAGTTTGTAATACAATTAAATATCTCATAGATAATTTAATATGCATAAAACCGAAAGTTGAAAAACTGATAGAGAAAGGAATCATTAATAAAGAGGAATTTTATTATCCACCATATAATAACTCAACTGAAGTAATTCCATAGAAAATCTAAGTTAAAGAGCAATTTACTGAGTTGGCTATATGAAAATAAGTAAGGAGGAAATAAAATGTACTTTGAAAAACCACAATATGTTGTAGTTGTTTTAGGGCCTGCAGGCTCTGGTAAAAGTACATTGGTCGCATCATTTTATGAGTGGCTACATGAAAATAATGTTAGCGCAAAATGCGCAAATTTGGATCCGGGAGCAGAATATCTTCCGTACGATCCTGTTTGGGATATTAGAAAGTATTTTACAATATCACAAATAATGAAAACTAAGAAACTTGGACCAAACGGCGCAGTTATAGAAGCGATGAACATATTGTTGCAAAATGCAGATAAATACATTAAAGAACTTTCAGAAATAAAAACCGAATATCTATTGTTGGATACACCAGGACAGCTTGAAGTTTTCGCTTTTCGTGATGTTGGAGTGACTTTTCTTGACTTATTACAAAAAAGAATGGTAGCTCATGGACTTTTTCTTATAGATGGAGAGATGTTTAATGATATAATAAGCCTTATCGTCGCAAAAGTTCTTTCTCTAGCTGTTGAATTAAGGTTATCTATACCAATTATCAGTATTATAAATAAAGGCGATTTGATCGATCAAAAGGTAGTAAAATTGCTGGATGATCCTAAAAAGGTTAAAGAAATAATTATTAAAAGCAATAAGGGAGAGTTAATTGAAGTAGCGTTACACTCTTACGATCTGCTTCTTAAACTAAAAGCAGCATTGAGACCTATAATTGTCTCATCTACAAAAAAGGAGGGATTCGAGGAACTATATGATGTACTTCATGAAATTTTTTGTACATGTGGAGATTTGACATAACTTTAATAAGATTTTTAAACAAATATGGAATTTTTAATTTTGAGATAACTGCCTTAATGGTGAAAAAAATGACTATTGTTATGGATATTATTAACGATTTAATAAATATCAGAAAATATAAGAAAATATCCGAAGAGAAGAAGGAGTGGGGGATCGAGGTTCTGGCACAAAATCAGAAAGGCGAAGACGTACTTATTTGGGGATTAGAAAAAATAAAAATAGTAGGCATAAAATGGGTTAGAGTTATGGCCGCGGAAATGAAAAAACGAAACATCCCACTTGGAATAATTGTTGGCGGTAGCAGATCTACGAAAGCTGCTCTCAAAGCAGCAGAGGAGAGCAATATAGATGTTATAACAAGAGAATTACAATTATCACCTATTTTGAAACATAAACTAGTTCCAGAGCATCAAATAATGAGCGAAGAAGAAGTAGAAGAACTTTTAAAGAAAATGGGTATTAAGAAATTCCAACTCCCGTGGATAAAATCAACCGACCCTGTAGCGAAAGCAATTGGCGCAAAACCAGGTGATGTTATCAGGATTATTAGAGAGAGTCCAATAGCTGGGAAAACATACTATTACAGATATGTCGTATCGTAATGGAAAAATTAAAATATCATTTTTATTTTAACACTTTTGATGCTAATGGGCGGGTGGTCTAGCCTGGTATGATGCCGCCCTTACGAGGCGGAGGTCCCCGGTTCAAGTCCGGGCCCGCCCATTCTAAATTAATATAAATTTGGCATTAGCTATTTGGGTTGAATGGCGATTTTTTGGGGGTTTTTTCTTGATTGATGACATGGTAATAAGGGCTATTCGAAAACACGCTCTTTTAAACGCTATAAGACATAATGGAAAAGCTTCTACTAAAGCGGTGATGAGTAAAGTTATTGGTGAGTTCCCTGATTTAAGAGGGATAATAAAAGATCTAATAAGTGTTGTAGAAAAAGTAGTGGAGGATATAAATAAGTTAACTATAGATCAGCAAGAAAGAATTCTAAGTGAAGAATTTCCAGAAGTTCTAAAGGAAAAACCAAAGGAAGAAGTAAAAAGACTGCCTCCTCTTCCAAATGTTAATAAATTTAAAAAAGTTGTTATGAGATTAGCGCCCTATCCTAGTGGCCCTCTTCATATAGGTAATGCAAGAATGGCTGTATTAAATGATGAGTATGTAAAAATGTATAATGGTAAGTTAATTCTTGCATACGATGACACTATAGGAAGTGAGGAAAAAACAATTTTACCTGAGGCATATGATCTTATAAAAGAAGGTCTTGAATGGCTTGGTGTGAAATGGCACGAGACTATATATAAAAGTGATAGGATACATCTTTTTTACAAATATGCCAAGAAACTAATTGAAATGGGCCACGCTTATGTCTGCGTGTGTGATCCAGAAACATTTCGAGAAGAATATAAAGTCAAAAGAAGGGCTTGCCCTGACAGAAATTTACCTATAGAAACTCACTTGGAACGATGGGAAAAAATGCTTGAGGGATATTACAAAGAGAGGGAGGCTGTTGTTCGACTTAAAACAGGAATGGATCTGGAAAACCCTGCTTTCAGAGATGTACCAATATTAAGAATTAGTTATAGAGAGCATCCAAGAGTTGGGCAAAAATATATAGTTTGGCCTCTTCTTGAATTTAATTGGGCAATCGATGATCATTTACTTGGAATTACACATATTCTTCGGGGAAAGGACTTAATCAAAGAGGATTTTGTTGAAGAATTTGTTTGGAATTTATTTGGATGGGAAAAGGCCGAATTTATTCATTATGGCATAGTTAAGTTTAAAGGTATATCATTAAGCAAATCTAAGGCGAGAAGATTAATAGAGCAAGGAGTCTATAGAGGATGGGAAGATCCTAGAACATGGAGCCTTCAATCTCTAAAAGCAAGAGGTATAAGACCAGAAGCAGTCAGACAAGCGCTTATAGATCTTGGTCTAAGTCTTACAGATATAGAGTATTCCCCGGAGATTCTTTATGCGTATAATAGAAAAATAATAGATAAGGAGGCAAAAAGGTTATTCTTCATAGCTGATCCTATAAAATTGAAAATAGAAAATATACCCGAGGATGAAAAAATTGCAAAACTTCCTTGGCACCCAGATTTTCCTGAACGAGGTTATAGAGAAATTCGTCTAAAGATAGTAGATAGCACCACAGAAATAATAATAAGCAGGAATGATTTCGAGAGCGTCAAAAACGGGGAAATTATCCGGCTCAAAGAACTATTTAATATAAAAATAGAAAATAAAGAATCATTTACAGCATCATTTCACAGTAAAGATTTAGATATTGCGAGAAAGTATAAGGCAAAAATAATTCACTGGCTAACTGATGAAATGAGTAAGAAAATGAAATTAATAATGCCAGATGGAAATGAGATTGAAGGATTTGTTGAAAATAACATAAATCAAATAGAACCTGGTTCAATTGTGCAATTTGAAAGATTTGGATTCGCTAAGATACATTCAATAGAGCCAGCATTTGGATATTTTACGCATAATTAAAAAATAATTAAATAATTAATTTTTATTTGCAATATTTTTATTTATCAGGCTTTTATAAAGTTGGATCATATGAGATTTTTGGTGGAGATAGAATGAAAGCAGTTATTCTGGCCGGTGGAGAAGGGACTCGCCTTTATCCAATAACTGAAAAAATGCCAAAGCCCATGATACCATTAATGGGAAAACCTATATTGGAACATCTATTAATCCAAGCAAAGAACGTCGGAATTACCGATTTCTGTATAGTTATAGGAAACACACATAATAGCATCGCGGAATATTTTGATGATGGGAAAAATTGGGAAGTTAATATAAAATATGTACAACAAGCAGAGCCAAAAGGAGTCGTAGATGCTATCACGAAAGCAGAAGACTTTATTAAAGATGAGGACTATTTTCTTGTTTTTTACTCGGATGTTATCTTATGCAGCGAGTTTATACAAAGAGTACTTAATACGCATAATGAGCTTAGATGCTCGGCTATTGTTGGTGTTACAATAGTAAACAATCCAGAGTATTATGGTGTTGCAGAGTTGGATTCAGACTCAAGAATATTACAAATCGTTGAAAAACCTAAAGAAAAACCAATCAGTAATTATGCGTTGGCAGGTATTTATCTTTTTAGCAAAGAAGCTTATGAAATAATTAAGAATGAACCACAGCTAGACGCAGCTTTAAAGAAGATTATTGAAAAAAATGGAGATGTGTATGGAGTGATTTGGGAAAAGGACTGGGTTGAAATTACATGGCCTTGGGACTTACTATCTGCTAATAAGTTACTCTTGAAGCAAGCCAGTAAGGAGTGTAGGGGGACATATATTTCAGGTACAGCAAATGTATCAGAGAGAGCAAATATTGAAAACTTTGTTGTTATAGACGATAGTGCTATAATAAGAGCAGGAGCGCAAATAACAGGACCAGTATATATTGGTAGAAATTCATATATTGGTAACAATTCACTAATAAGAGATTATACATCAATCAGTGAAAACGTTACAGTTGGGTTTAGCGTTGAAATCAAGAATAGTATAGTTTTACCAAATGCATTTATTGGACAACTATCTTATATTGGAGATAGCTTAATTGGAACCTCTGTCAGAATAAGCTCTGGATTTCAAACATGGAATAAACCATTTGAAAAAGAAATTCTTTATGAGTGGCAAAATGTAAAGATAAGAATCCCAAGGAAAAAATTCGGAGCTGTTATAGGATCCAACACACAAATAGGAATGAATGTTGTTACATTTCCAGGAATAAGTATAGGATGTAATTGTAGAATATACCCAGGAGTTGTACTTAATAAAAATGTAAAATCAAATAAAGTAATTAAGAGAAAAAAATAATTTTCTGTTATTTTTCTCTCTTTTTTGTCAGATACGATGACACTTTTAGCTTTAATTTCTTTAATTTTCTTCGTTTGAGAAAAGAAATTATAGTTGCTATTATAGGAATTGTTGTTACAAAGGGTAATAGAATCATTATTGAGAACTCAGGCGCTAGTATATCCACACTTTCTAGTATCTGAGGAGATATTTGAACATATGAATATACAATTTGAGGGTTTATAACAATGTACGACACTCCAGCAAAAATAAAGAAGTGAATTATAATACTTATAGCAGCAATTAAAATGATGTTTAAAAATGATGGATAGGCAAATTCACCTTTTAATGAGCGAATTAAGTGCGGTGCTTTCTCAGCAATCTGAGTTAGGTAAGCATTTAATTTTCTTATTTCATGAATGGATACTAGTTCTTCCTTTAGTCCTTTTCTTCTGAATATTCTTTTTTCAATTATTTCTCTAATGAAGTTAAATGCGGAAACGCTATATTTTGCACGTGTATAAAATGATACCGGAAGTGTGCCTTTTACTAAGGTGTCCACCGCTGCTTGTTTTTTTATCTGTTCAATTTGTCGCTCAACAAACCTACTATGTAGAACAGCAGGGTCTAAGAGTCTTCTGATATAATCCAAATATAAATTATATAGTAAAAATCCAAAGTATAATATCAAATAAACGAAATTTCTTTGAGTTATAAATTTCAAAAAGTCATACTCATTCGCCAAGTTTAGTGATATATTGATTTCTCCAATAAAATGGCAAATTATCAGAGTTATCAGAGTTACTATTAATATTGAATATGCAGCGCGAGTTCCTTGTGTAATTAGGTAGGAGAGAAACGATAAAGCAGCTATAAAAGCTAATATTATAAGAATAGAAAAGATAAATGGTTTTAAAATTTCGTAAATCATATTAAGAATTAAAAATGGCGACTCCGGCATAGAAATCTCTGGAAGTGTTAACTCACTTGGAATGCCCCAAAAAGACGATAAGAACTTTTGCGCCGATTCTGTAACGATAGGTAATGTATAAGGAGGAAAGGCTAAAAGGCGATATAAAATTAGATTTATCGCATTAACAGTTGCATATATCATAAATGAAATACCGAAGAAACCGATTATTGACCATATTATTCTCGATGATTGATATATATAATCTAGATCCCATATATGTCTTGGAATCATTACAAAGTAGGTCTCATATAGCAATATAGCTGCAAATGCAATGCCTAAAACTCTTAAAATATAAATACCTATCCTCACTTTTATCACCTACGTCATTCCTAAACCGAGTTTCTTGGCTCGCAAATATTGAGTTATAACGGTTGGTAATATGTCATCAGGACCTACACTTATAACTGGAACTTCCATTTTTGCAAGAATCTTAGAGATCTCCATACGTTTTTCCCACAACTCATATGATACTGCTTCAACAACTGCCTTATCCGCAGGTGATAAATCATATGGAGGCACTTCAAACCAGGGACCAAAAGGAGCAATTACAAGAACATGATGTCCGTTTGCCCTTAAAATTTCAATTCCTTTTTTAATGATTTCCTTATCGCCCTCTAAATCGGATAGTATTACTATAAAAGATACTCTTTGAAGTTTAGAAATTGTATACCTAGCCACCCTAATAAAATCGGATCCTCCGCTAGCCTCTATAGGAGCTAAAGCATCTAGAACTTCATATATGAAATCTCGTCTTGATGAGGGAGCTAGATAAGTGTTAACCTTATCTGAAAAGATAAGCAGCCCAACCAAATCATTTCTTTCAAGGGCTAGACTTGTCAGAACAACGGCTGCACGAATACTATATTCTAACTTAGTTTCACCAGTAGCCCCAGCACCCATACTGCCACTATTATCTAACATTATTAGTATTCGAATATTCTTTTCAATTTCATATTCCTTGGTATGCAGTCTCCCAGTTCTTGCAAATGATTTCCAGTCAATAAATCGTAATTCATCAGACGGATTATATAACCTAATAGCAAAGAATTCTGTCCCCATACCACGTTGCTTTGTCTTATGGACCCCATAAAGTATTCCTAGTTGTCTTTTATGGGATAATGCTTTTAACTTGCGAACATCTTCATATTGTGGATAAACTAGTATATAATCATACTTATGAACTATTCTCTCCTCAAAGTTCATACCTTTTTTATCGTACACGATTATCTTCATAGGTCCGAGCTGATATTTACCGCGTAATGGACATTGGACAATATAAGAAAATGATATTTCTTCGTGACCTCTTAATCTTGTTTTTATACTATTACTTCCTACAGCTAGTTTAAAAATTTCTGGATACCCATCAAATATTTCAATATAATCAAATGAATGAATGCTCTTGTTTCTCACCCTCACAGTTACTAATAGAAAGTCTCCGGCAAAAATGCTTTTTTTATCGATTTCACGGGTTACTTCGATCTGAGTAGGATCCGCAACGTATGCAATTTGAGGCATACTGATTATTGATGACATTATAAAGAATATGCCAAGGACCACAAAGAATAAATTAGCTAAGCTATAACCACTAGCCAATATGAATATTCCAATCATTAAAGTAAGAACTGCACGTGATGTGAGCATTCACCATCAGCTCGGTGCTGGAACCTCTTCTATTATTTTCTTAATTATTTCTTCTACTGTAACACCCTCCAATTCGGCCTCTGGTTTTATTATTAAACGGTGATTCAAAGTTGGATATAATATCTGCTTTACATCGTCAGGAATTACATAATCACGGCCATTCATTGCAGCTATAGCCTTTGCGCCATTAAGTAATACAATAGAAGCTCTTGGGCTTGCTCCAAGTAGAATATTAGGATCCGTTCTTGTTTTATTAACAATCTCAGCTATGTATTGCATTATTTCTTCGGAGGTATAAACATTTCTTACAATTTTCTGCACATGAATAATTTCCTCAGGAGAAGAAATTGTTTCCACTTCGATATCCACTGGGTTGCTTTTCCTTCTTATAACCTCAATTTCTTCTTCTAACGTTGGATAATTTACATCCAGCTTAAAGTAAAATCTGTCCACTTGTGCTTCTGGAAGAGGATACGTGCCCTCAAATTCAATAGGATTCTGTGTTGCGACGACCAAGAAGGGTTCAGGTAATTTAAAGGTTGCACCCTCAACAGTTACTTGTCTTTCCTGCATAGACTCAAGAAGAGCACTTTGAGTTTTTGGTGGTGCTCTATTTATCTCATCAGCAAGAATAATATTAGCAAATATAGGCCCTTTTCTAAATTTAAATACACCTTCTTTTTGATCAAAAATATGTGTTCCGATAATATCGGATGGCAGTAAGTCTGGTGTAAACTGTATACGCTTAAACGTACAACCAAGAGTTCTCGCGAAGTTGTTAGCTATAAACGTTTTTGCAACCCCAGGGACACCTTCAAGTAGGATATGTCCGTTACTGTACAAGCCTATTAGTAAATGTCGAATTATATCTACCTTCCCAACAACGACCTTTTTTAGTTCCTTTATCACTCTTTCACTAAGATCTTTTACACCATAAACATCGAGTTCTTCAACCTTACCTTCTCCCACGGGCTTCACCTCTAACTCCTTTCATTATTGATTCAAACACAAGAAAAACTTTTGTGAACTCATCCTTAGAGATTTGTTTTAATTTTCCAGCTTCCAAATCACGAATTATTTTTCTTAGATTTTTAGATTCAAAATCTGGGTTTATTTGAACTAATTGATTATATATCTTATCAGCCGTAACAGGCGGTGGAATCTTGTATTTCTTAACAAGTTCACGTTTCCATTTCCTATACAGTATTTTAAGAACATGAACGTAGGCATCATATGATTTATAACGTCTAATCATTTCACTGAAGTATGATTCTCCACGCCGTCTAAATACCTTAGTTGGAGTTAATGGAGTTGCTTTTTTAGCTTTTGGTAACCATTTTTTAGCAAAGTATACTGAAAATACTGGAAAGAGGGGGGCTAGAATCCAGTTGCTACTAAGTAAGGTAACATATGTCATTATCACGCTAAAGAACATTATATCACTAACTGGTAATCCTAGATGCCCCTCATCAAATATAATTAGCCTACTTCTATTATTATTAGCTAGCCAGTTAATAGTGTTAATAGCAAACTGTAGATTATCACCATAATTTAACATAAGGTTCGTAAATAAGCTTGGATCACTAACTAACATGAGTTTACCAGCATTAGGTATTAACATACTCAAATCTATTGCAGATATAACGGTAAAGGGACCCGGACTTTCTACTTCAGGGTCTGGAAATAGATCACCATCTATATCTACCCAGCTCATATTACTACTAACTGCTAAGGGAGGGACTGTACCATTAATTATGGTTGCATAGTTCAACACAAGCTCACGGACTCCATCAAGTAATCCTTCAGTTCCTGGAAGTGGAATAAAGGTTTTTATTACGGGTAGTACAGGTCTTTGCTTATAATTATAAAGAACATCTACCAAAATCCCCGGACCAAATGAAATATTTATACCAACCATTGCAAAGTACGATAATAATGTATTTGCACTTCCCTCATCATCGGAGATTAATATGCTTCCTCCGTTTAATAGAAAATCTAATATTGCTAAGGCATCGGGCAACTCATAAGCTCTTTTCGGTCCAAGAATTATTAATACCCCGGGAATATCAAGTTTATTAAGCGTACTCAGTGAAGAATACAGCGGTTTAACAGTATATCCCTCATCTTCGATATACTTTTTAAAATTAGAAGCTCCAAAATCCGAGGTATTATATATTGAAAAATCGGCATTAAAAGAAACTTGAAGACCTAGCACTGGTATAATAAACGGAGCCCAAGAAATAATAAATAGCGTAAAGAATACAACCTTGCGAATTATTTTTGATTCCTTTTTCCTTCTAATACGCTTTTCCTTTCGTTTTTTTCGGCTAGGCAAATACAAACTCCTCCCCAGTTAATAGAGAGTATAATCTTGCAAAACTTTGGATTGTCTGAATATAATCATCTTTGGTTATAGCTCGTGTTGAGAACTTTGCTTTTTCATATGGTACTAAGAAGTCTTCAACATCTCCTACAGAAATGCCATATTTAGCTGCCACTCTGTAAAGGTACTCTCTAAATGTCTCATAACTCGCTTTTGTTTCTCCTTTAAATTGAGTGAGTATTGTTAATAGTATCCTATAAGCAATAAATATACCGTCTTTATATCGTTCAGTTTCAACTATTGATGCCAATTCTTTTAACATTCCATGAATTTCTGGTGGAACAGCTGATCTTCTTCCTAAGAGCACACCTAATATGTTTTTAGGTATGGGTATTAAGTGCGGGTATTTATATAATATTATAGCAACCGCTGCAAGTGCAATAATTGGAAGCAGATAATATAAAAGAGACGTATCCAACTGCATAGGAATTACACCACCAGAAGGTTGGGGTTGTTCCTTTTCTTCAGCCAAAATATGTATATTCTTACTTTCACTACTTATTAATACATTTCTCCCAACTAATACAGCATAAATTGTTATTGTTTGATTTTCAAAACCTTGAGGGACAGTATATGTTAAATTAAAACTACCGTCTTTAATTGTTAGATTTGCAATTAGGATGGGTGACGATGAATTTGTTGTGTTAATAAAGACTTTGACCATTCTGTCATTAATCGGTCTATTATATTCGTCTAAAACTGTACCATTTATATAGAGAGTTTCGCCAACACTTACATTATAGTATGGAGAAACATTCAATGTTATCGTTGCATTCTTAAAGATAAAAACAGTTACGTTTGAGCTAGAAGAGGACCAATAGTAAGTTTTTCCATTAAATGATAAAGAGATATTCATAGCTGGTTGAGTATAATCATTAGGAACATTAATAACTAATAAAATAGCTCCTGTTGTTGTAATTGCGCCGAAGCTAGGCATACCATTTATATATACTGTAAGATTTCCAGGAACCGGTTGATTACTATCATCTACTACAACTGCAGTTACATTAACTTGCTCTCCAGGCATCGTGAAGGACGGAGTTCTCTCTATTATTATCGTTTTTGTGAAAGACCAAACTTCTATGTAATCCGAATCTGAAAATGGTTCATATAAATTGCTGGTTACGGAGGCTGTAATTATATATAATCCAGTTAAGTCCGTTGTAGCATTAAGAGTTATTGAGTATGTTCCATCGGAATTTGATGTAATCCTTGCTGATGTACCACCCATGATAGGATGTGCCGTGTTATTGAATAGCATTATCAACTCCACATCAGGGAATGGATTGCCCTTGTCATCATAAACTGTACCATTGATTGTAAATTGTTGGGTATGATTAAGAGTATGAGGGGTTACGGACACAGTGATTGTTACATTCATATAAATAATAACATTTATTGTTGTAGAAGTTGAATCTAATATGTAAGGATACGACGAATCGAAAAAGGCATATAAACGTACTTGGTATGGTTCGTGATCTGGGCTTATATTGTATGTAAAGTTGAAAGCACCATTATGATCTGTGCTCTGAATACTAATTATATTATCAGTAGTATTAATCCAATGAATTTCTATATCTTCTGATTCCATCACAGTGTCATTTATTAAAACCAAACTGCCGTATATCATTAGTGACTTACCGCGTTCTACCCTCGTTTTGTCAACATTCAATAAGAGAATAGGCCTTGTTTCTACGGTTACAGTTAAATTATTATCAGAGCCATACAATGTAAGATTCCCCATAAAGACTACGTTAACTGTATGATTTCCTAATGATATGGTATACGGATCCATATAAATCGGGAACTTATACTGTCCATTATCATCGGTGAAGACATCAGCTACCTTATTTCCATCAAAGAAGATACTTACATTCTGACCACTAACACCTTTTCCATTTAAAGGATCAAAAAGTTTTCCTGAAATAATTAAATTTGAGCCCCAAAGTGGCTTATCTGAAGAAACATCAATAGATATGGACGTATTTCCACTCAGGAAGACGACAGTATAATTGGATGCGAAATCAGAGGTTATTAATAAATTATGTTGCCCAACAACGAAATTATTATCGAAAGTAATATTAAACGTCACAAGGCCCGAAGAGTTTGTGGTTTCTTCAGAAAGTAACATATTCTCAGTCAAGTCATAAACACGGACAGAAATATTTTCTGCAGGCATCTTATTTTGGAGGACTTGAGCTGAAAAAGAAAACGTTTCATTCCTATTTACAAAGAATGGGGGATAATCCACTATATTAAGTTCGTATGTTATACTTACAACATTTTCATCTTCTTCTGGCAAGAGTTCTTTTGGCAATGGTGTTGGATCAAACTGTACCCACATTCCACCATCTGGTGTAGGTACCCATACGTCAACCCAAACGTGAAAATTAAGTACATATACCTTTCTAACATCACCTTCAACAAATCCCGGTGTGAAACCAAAAACCGGTCTGGCTGCTATACCATTCAATCTGAGAGTTATAGCAAAAGCTGTAGCAAAATGAGCAGATGTTCCACCACCTCTATTTAAAAACCAAGCAACTACGTCCTCGTCAGGAGATGGACCACCACCATTTAGAAAAATGTCATAATCGAAATAGAAATGAGTCCTAAAATAGGCCATTATTATCATTGCTCTATAGAATGTATCGCCGCTTAATCCAGAAAACTGAGATGCAAACACTTGAACACTAGGATCCAGATTTGATGGGACTTGCAAATATTTATCTTTAATATATTGAGGTGTGTATTCAGGAGGTAAAGCAGAGTCTTTAATACTATCTAAATCAACACTATACGACGTTGTGACAAATTGAAATTCAGACGTACCACTCTCAGTAAAAATAGTGTCCATTATTAGGCAATCATAATCATCTTCGTAAAATGTAACTAAAAAAGCATCAGGAGAATTATATGAGAGAATTAGAGGTTTCGGCCATAAAGTTGGAATATAACGCGAGTCTGTCGATGTATGAGTTAAATTAAGAACTATAGTATATTCGGTTTCACCAGTTGGACTATCTAAACTTTGTTTTTCCACTTTATCAAGCATCGTCTTATTCCACGAATGCCCATCAAAATAATCATATGTCTCTAAGCGCCAATATCGTGGGGGTGATGTAGGCGTTACAGCGAAAACCAATTCATTTGGGTTTACAAGGCCACTACCAAACAATGGCAAAAAGTCCGTAGTTGGAGGATATGACAAATTAAATGTTGGCTGCTGGCCTGTAGACATGTTAAAATAGTCATCCCAATTAAATGTTTCATTAAATGTGGGAGCATCCTCAGGAGGAACATGAGAAACCGCTTTAGCAATAAAATCTTCTGAGTTCATAATTAATGGTTGAAGAATCATTGGATTAAAGAGAATTGATAATAGCAAAATCACTACAAGTAACTGCTTTGACTTGGTAGTGGAAGAAATACTTTGCATTTGTATCGCCATAAGATATAGTAGGAAAGTTAAGATTATAATATTTTCTGTTAGCCTACTATATATCTATAAGAGTAAATAATGTGAAAAGTAAATAAACTAATCAAGCCACAATAAAGAAAATAAAATAGTAATGGGAGAGGTACAAACCACTATCAAATATAATTTATGAGATTACTTCTTTTAATGATTCCTCAAATAATTCAAATCCCATATCAATCTGTTCCTTGGTTATTATCAGTGGCGGAGCTATTCGTATGCTTGTTTCACCAGCTCCAAGCAACAATAGACCCTTCTTAAATGCTCTCTGTATTAGTTCATTTCTTGTCTTCTTTATAGGTTCCTTAGTTCGTCTATCTTTAACAAGCTCAATGCCTATCATTAATCCAAGTCCACGAACATCTCCGATTATTTCATACTTTTCTGCCAATTCATTAAACCTCTTTTTCATGTATTCTCCTAATTCTGCAGCTCGCTCATCAAGTTTATTTTTTATTATATAATTAAGGACAGCTTTAGCAGCTTCCATTACAACGGGGTTGCCATTCAACGTCCCTTCATGGGCTCCTGGCCCCCAATCCATGACCTCAGCCTTAGTTATGACAGCACCAGCAGGTAAACCATGTGCAATAGCTTTGGAAACAGCTAAGACATCAGGCTCAACATTCCAGTGCATGCATGCAAACATTTTACCCGTTCTAGCAAATCCTGTTTGCACTTCGTCCACTATAAAAACTATTCCATTATCATTAGCTAGTTTTTGTAGCTTAGGAAGAAATTCCTTTGGAGGGACTATATATCCACCGGCGCCTTGTATAGGCTCTATTAGAATAAATGCTGTTTCATCTGGGGGAGCTAATTTCTTGAAAATTATATTTTCAATATAGTCGAAGCAATATAAACCACAATCAGGATACTCTTGCTTGAAGGGACATCTGTAACAATATGGGTAATGAGCATAAACGGCTACTGGATATAATGGAAAGTAACCACGTCTGGCAGCAAGATCAGTAGTTGTGAATGTTACCGCTCCAAGGGTTCTTCCATGAAAACCATTAATAAATCCTAATCCATAGTATCGCCTTGTATGCCATTTTGCAACTTTGATTGCAGTATCGATGGATTCACTACCACTATTTGTATAGAAAATTCGTTTTTTAAAGTTCCCCGGGGTTACCTTAAAAAGCATTTCAGCGTACTCTACTTGAGGAACTGTATAGTAGTCAAGACTATTAGCATGAATAAGTTTTTCCACTTGGGCCTTAATTGCTTGAACAACCACTGGATTTGTATGACCTACGCTGACAACTGCAATTCCTGAGCCCCAGTCTAGGTATACATTTCCGTCAACATCTTCAACAAATACACCAGATGCTTTATATGCAACTAATGGAGCCGTTCTTGTTAAAGAAGGAGAAAGCATTTCATGATCTTTTTCAATAATTGCTCTAGCTTTCGGACCGGGAGGTTCAACAATAATTTTTGGTTTTGTATATTCAGATCTCATAACCAACACCGAGTTTTTTGTTATAGGCTAATACTCAGAGCGTATCATTTTTTTCATAAATCTTTCTAAAAACATTTTTTAAAAAGAAAGCAAATTTATGTGTTCTCTGTTCAAAAAATAAATATTTTGTTACAATTGTATATAAAAAACCAATCATTATTGGGGTAAATGTTAGAAAAGTATGTTTGAATTTTAAAAAATCATATGAAAAATTTATAACACTGTCTTTAGTGTGTCTTCTTAAAAGAGTTTTGAGGTGTATAGGAATGACATCATATATTATTGAAGATTCCCCTGGAAAGCGATACCTATTGATGGGTAATGAAGCTATTGCAAGAGGAGCTATAGAGGGTGGAGTGCAAGTAGCAGCAGCTTATCCAGGAACCCCAAGTTCTGAGATTTTAGAAACACTAACCGCAGTAGCTAAGGATTTAGGAATACATGCTGAGTGGAGTATAAATGAAAAAGTCGCTTTTAATGTAGCTGCAGGTGCAGCAATTGTGGGGGCTAGGGCGTTATTTGCATGCAAAAATGCTGGTTTAAATTGGGCAATGGATGATTTTGTTACATTAGCGTATACTGGTATTCGTGGTGGTTTTGTAGTTGTTGTAGCTGACGATCCTAATGCACACTATAGTAGCACTGAACAGGACACAAGAATGCTAGCAATGCACGCAGGAGTACCAATATTGGAACCCATGGATGCTCATGAGGCAAAAGAGATGACTAAAGAGGCATTTGATATTTCTGAAAAATTACAGCTACCTGTGTTCTTAAGATCGGTTACTAGAATAGGTCATGCTAGCGGCGATGTTACGTATGGCGAAATTAGGAGAGTTAAAAATAAAATAGCTTTCGATAAACATTGGGGCCTACCATTCCGTTGGGACGTTTATGGTCCACCTGGACCAGTAGGTAAAAGAGAATGGCAATTTGAACAACTTAAAAAAGCAGAGGAATTAGTCGAGGAATTGCGGTTTAATCAACTTAAAATTAATGGAGATAATCTTCCAGGTATAATATCATCAGGAATCGCTAATTCATATGTTATGGATGCTTTGAAAAAACTTAACCTGTCAGATAAAATGAATTTTTTGAAGATAGGTACTCCATTCCCATTACCAAAGAAAAAACTTAAAGCTCTACTTGAAAAATCTTCCAAGGTCATGGTTGTCGAAGAAGGAGATCCTGTTGTTGAGATGCAAGCCAGAGCGTATGCTCAAGAGCTTAAGTTAACAATCGAAATTGTTGGGAAAATGTACGACGATAATGTCTTACCTAAGTGTGGCGAATTATCCCCTGATATGGTAAATGAAGCAATAGCTAATTTTGCAGGCATTAAAATTTCTAAGGATAATAAAAGAAGTGAAATTAAGAAAGAGGTTTCAAAATTAATAGCACCTAGAAGTAGTATGTGGTGTGCTGGCTGCCCGCACCTTGGAACATTTTGGGCTTTAAGAAGAGCTCTTATAAAGAAAAAAGCTAAGGTACCAATAATTAATGTTGGAATAGGATGCTATGAAATGTCAGGATATGGTGTTTATGGAAGAGAAATAAAGGCAGAGTACACAGAAGAGTCAAAAGGATATCCTATAGCAACGATTTATCCATATGAAATGTCAGATGTAGAATATGTTATGGGCACTGAGTGGGGTATGGTACAGGGTGAATATCAAGCTGGATATAAAGATGGCCCAATAATAGGAATTACAGGAGATTCGTCATTCTTCCATGCAAATATTCCAAACCTTGCAAACGCTGTGTATAATAATGTAAAAGCTATATTTTTGGTTCTAGATAATCACTGGACTGCAATGACTGGGCATCAGCCAAATCCGTCAACGGATAAACTACTAGGCGCTGCTCCTGCAAATGTTCTAAGCATGGAGGATGTTATTAAAGCTATTGGTGTAAAATTCGTAAGGGTTGTGGATCCTTATAATTTGGAGGAATGTGAAAAAGCTCTTCTTGAAGCACTAGATTATGATGGACTATCAGTAATTATATTCAGAAGAGAGTGCGCTCTTCAGGCGTTGAGACACAAGAGGTTAATACCTACCAAATACGTCGTGTCCGAGGACAAATGCATTGGCTGTAGGCAGTGCGTAATGCTCGGATGTCCAGCTATTGGCTTCAATTTCGATAAGAAAAAAGCCTTTATTGATCCATTACTTTGCGTAGGATGTAATATATGTGCTCAAGTTTGTCCAAGTAATGCTATACATAAGGCAGGTGATGAGTAATGGTTAAAGATGAATTAAATATTATAGTTTGTGGAGTTGGAGGACAAGGTAGTGTTAGGCTCAGTCATATAATTGCAGCAGCTGCTGTAAAAGCAGGACTAAATGCTAGAGTTGGAGAGAAGTTCGGAGCTGCTCAGAGAGGTGGTGCAGTCGCAAGTCATATTAGGATAGGAAAAGATGTTCATGGACCAATGGTTGAAGAAGATGGAGCTGACTTAATTATAGGTCTAGAGCCTCTAGAGACATTAAGAGTTGCAACTAAATACATTTCACCAGATGGGGTTATCGTTATGGAGGAAAGAAATATACCATCAGCGGATATAAACTTTGGTTTTGCAAAGTACCCATCGATGGAGGAAATTATTAACGGATTGAAGAAATTGGCTAAAGACGTATATGTACTAAATGGAACAAAATTAGCCTTGAATGCCGGCAATATAAGGACATTAAATATTGTAATGCTAGGCGCTGCAGCAGCTCTTGGGATATTTCCATTTGACAATGAGATATTAAAAGAGACCGTAAGAGAGATGGTCCCTCCAAAAACTATAGATGCTAATATGAAGGCTTTTGAACTTGGTTACCAACATATGAAAAAACTCTTAACTAAATAACAGTAAACAACTTTTTTCCTATTTTCTCTTTACAATGCGATAAGTTTGGGGTTTGGGTTCGTATATATATCCGTTATTTGATAATATCTCTATTGCTCTCTTTAGATCCATCTCTGAGCATCCAATTTCCAATATTCTCTTTAGTAAAGTGTCGTATGTTATTTCATTATCTTCGGCTTCTATAAATAGAGCCTCTATGTACTTGAGCAATTTTTGCATACTGCAAGAAGACACTCTTTTATCATAAATACTATTAACAATTCTTATTTTATCTGGTTCAGGGAATATTATATACCCTTCTTCATTTAAATTCTCCAATATCAAAGAGGCTTCGTCCCAAGGAATGCCTTCAGATTCCACTATTTCTACAAATTTATTTAGATCGATATCACCGAGTTCATTTGACTGTTTCTTTAGAAGGGTAACTATTTCTTTTCTGAGTTTATGTAGATACGTTAAACGTTTTTTGCCTTCAATGATTACTTGTTTCTTCTTTTTTGCTCTACTAAGTATTTCTTTCTTATTGAGGTACTGAATTATTGCTTTTGCGTCATGTATTCTCGCTACTTCTTTAATTCTTCGATCTAGTGTTAATTTAAATACCTTTCCGCAATAAGGACACTGACGAGCTTTAGTTCCTACGCGTGAATATGTGAAGTGCCCACAGCGAGGACAACGGACTATTACATATCCAGTCATTTCAATCCCGTATTTTAACTTGCTTTTCTTTTTAGGATTAGTAAGTAACAGAATTAATAAATATCTCTATTAATAATAATCGCTAAAACAGTCGAAAAATAATAATGCTTAATTATTATGTATTAACGAATATATAATAAAGCTGGTGATAAGTTTGAATGGTGAGGCTACTAAAGATTTAGCAGAACTAAGAGCTTTTGTTCAGAGGCAAATAGAGGAAACAGAGAAGAAAATTCGAGACTTAGAATACGAATTAGAACAGTTAAAACGTGTTTTAGAAACAATTGATAGATTACTAATGAGAGAGAGTTTTAAACCAGCCACAGAGTTATTACCAGAAACTGAGAAAAAAGAGGCTGAGACTGAACAATTAGAAAAAATAGAGGCACTCTATTCAAAAGATGGAAAGCTTCTTGCTAGAGTTTCAATTAAAAATCAAACTATCATTATAACTCCAGCAGAGGGATTAACATTCGACATGCGTGCATCACCTTTCACAAAGTTTTTCTTAAATAAAGTCTTATTGTCATTGCAACGTGAGGATATAGATGCAGTTAAAGATGGAAGATTGTCAGAGGATAAAGTATTAGACTACGAAATCACCGCAAAGGAACGTATAATTGAAAGAATTGTTATTAAGAATTATAGAACAGATAGAAGGCTTAAAAGAATTTTAAATGCACTAAGATGGACACTAGAGGAGTTAGTGAGAACTAGTGAGTCTTAGCATGATAATATAGTGAGGAAAAGATGTCAATTATAAACACTGAAAAAGGTTTTTTGAATATCCCTTCTATATTAAAGAAGGCGTATATAAAAGGTATTAGATTAGGGTTAGACGATAGAACATTAATAAGATCGCTTATAATTTTGCATCGCTATTTAAATAAGGTTAGTTGGGTTAAAGATACAGAAGCCCTAATGTGTGCTGCTTTTTACATTGCAGACAGGTTTGCAATTAACTATCCAAGTTCATTTAAGGTAGAGGATTTTGGTAAATTATTTGACATCAAGCCATCATCCGTGAAATGGTATGTAGAGAAGATTATTAAGAGATTAAATATCATTACCATACGAGACTTTAAAGGACACTCATATTACTTAGATCCAGAAAGCTTCGAATTCAAACTAATTGAAAGTCTTTCTAAAAAAATATTAGAGGAAAATAAAATAAAAGAACTAGTTGGTATAATGAGTATAGACATTGACATGTTAGCGGACCATATTGCGGATTATGTAACGTCAACTAGGATCATATCAAGTGTTTTTAAATATTCACTAAGAGGCATAATCTATAAGATTCTTTGCGGGAAATGATTTTATTCTTCCTCAGCTTTAATTGTGACCTCTTCAACCATGACACTACCAGCAACTACTTGATCTATACTATGAATAACAGTTCCATATTTTTTTAGAGTGTCCCTAATAAGTTCATAATTCAGATTAGTTCCTTCAATCGTGATTTTTATACTTTCCGTTTTTGCATCTATTTCAATAAGTGAAATATTAACACCAGAGACTCCTGGTAATTCACTAATTTTTAAAGCTAAGTCAGGTAAAAGTGGCTTATGAGGTTTTAAACAATCCAAAACAAGACGGATTATACCTCGCTCAACTTTCTCTGTCATATCTTAGAGTATCCTCCTTTTTAAAGGGCATATGAATATTCATTAACTATATTATATTATAAATTTTTTTTACACTCAAAATTAAAACCCCTCGTATAATTTAAGGAGATGGCTCTTCTTCTATTTTTCTTAATTGTTGCCGATACATCTCTATTATTTCTTTGGTTGTTGTAGCATCTTCTGGAGATTTATCATCACGCCATCTGCCAGTGAATCGTGGGAATCTAATTGCTAGCCCAGCATCTTTTTGAATAACACCCCAACCACATGTATGAACTGGACTTAGAGTAATCTCATCTCCAATTATTTCTATAACTTGCTTAGGTTCAAGCCAAACATCGGGCTCCATCTTGGAATCCACTCTGGGGTGTTTCTTATCAATTTTATATTGATCCAGCCTTTTAGGTAAAGCATCAAGATCCTCATCAGTAAAACCTGAACCCACTTTACATATAGTTTCAAAAACATCTCGCTCATGATTATAAACGGCTGCTAAAAGTGCGCCATAAGTTCCACTTCTACGGCCCCGACCATAAAATGCACCAACAATTACCACATCAACGGGCTCTATCATTTTGCTCTGATAAGACTCTTTCAATTTTATCCATAGCCAAGATCTAGCTCCTGCCCTATAAATAGAATCAAGTCTGGGAGATTTTATTACTAGCCCTTCACAACCATTATTTAGTGATTCATGAAAGAACACTGTTAATTCATGAGGATCGTTTGTTAAGATGAAGGGAACCGTGGTAACTTTATCATCACATGTAACGATTTCTCTTAACCTTTTAGCTCTCTCAATAAATGGTTTTTCTGTTAAATCTTCACCATCAATATAAAGGCAATCAAATAGATAAAGTCGAATGCCTATTTTCTGCATCATTTTTTCGATATCATATTTTCTTCTTCTATGCATAAGTTCTTGAAAGGGAAGGATCTCTCCTGTATCGGGGTTTATTGGAACTGCTTCACCTTCCACTACAGCATCTTTTGCTTTTACGTGCGTTTTGATGTATTCTACACCATCAGGATACATTGATGTTATATTTTCCAACCGTCTACTGAAAATTTGTACATTATCACCTTGTTTATGACATTGGAACCTTTCTCCATCTAATTTATACTCGCCCCAACTTAATCCGCCTAGTTTTTCAATTATTTCTTCGCTACTTGAAAGTCTTTGAGCTAACATCATTCTTATCGGTCGGCCAAGGGATATAGTTAGATTTTTTACAGCCTGGATGCCTTGCATCTTTAGTACTTTAGCTACATATCCTAAGTCACTGGTTATATTATAGGCTCTTTCTAAAATAGGTCTAAGATGCGCCCCACCAAAGGCTATAGCTAATGCATCCAACATTGTCATGTCCGCAATACCAAGTCTCATCTTGCCAGTAACTATTCTTATAAGATATTTAGCCTCTATTGGAGTTGCTTTTGAAAGTAAACCATATAAAATCCTAATACGTCGACTTATTGTCCCTTCACCAGAAGCTTCAGCTATTTTAACTAATGAATTATAAACCTCACCAACCGAAAGAGCTTCCTCTTCACCAGTAAAAAACATATCTAGTGTAGTGCTCGGCTTTTTAGAAATCAATTCTTCAGCTACCAACCCTAAATCGCCTTTCATCTTATAAGAACTTTCAATTTTCTCCTCAGGCAAACTGGTAACCATTGACAACGCTCGAATCGCTAATTTGTCAGCAATTCCTAGTTCCGGGCGACCTGTCCAATCCGGATAAAGTTTACCTTGGGTAAGATAAATGACCTTATCGATATCTTCTGCGGGAGTCTCTTGAAAGAGAGCAACCAGAAAGTTAGTCATATCTTTACGTTTTGTTGTGGCTTCAATCTTAGAATAAAACTCACAAACCCTTTTAAATTTCATTTAGAACCCTCCCCTAAGAGTAAATATATCCAATCCGTCTCCATAGTTTTCCTATATTCCTCACTGAGATCTTTCACATCATCAGCAGAAATTTTAGAAAGCAATATCGAAGAAATTACTTCAACTATTTCATTTAGATCCTCCAATTTTGTATGCGTTACAATTTTATTATCTCGATAAGTGAATACACCCTCTACACTTAACACATCTGTTTGAGGATCGCTATCATACCATCTAATGTATGCTTTTTTATTATTCTTCGTCATGGTTACAAAAATAGCACCCTTCCCAGCATTCTTTAAGAACGCAATCGCTTCTTCAATATCATTAAAATGTTTTGTTTCCTGTGGAGTATCCACCCAAATGCCCTCATCTTGTAAACTCCAACCTCTGTTTAAAATTTCTTTTATGGACTCCTTAAAGAAGCGAAGTGTTAAGTCATTTTTTCTAATTGCTTTGTCAACATAGTAGTTATTGAATGTTCCTTTCTTAAAGGTAGCAATCATAAGTATCACCAAGTATTAATTCTCATTTACTACCTAACTATTTATTGATTTATATCTTTTTACCATCTTGAATGAAAAAGCAAAATGTTTATTACATTTTTACTCCTCGTTGTTTAATTGGTGAATTTAAATGCCACTAGAGCTTGAAGTAAAAATACTTGATTTCTGTAGCACAAACAGCATTGTAATTATGAATAACAATGATGCAAATAGCCTGGGAGTGCATCTATATGATAGAGTCAAGCTGACGCACAAGAACAATAATTTGACTTGTATATTGGAGATTACTCAAACATTCATTCCTGCGGGAAAAATTGGTGTTTTTAAAAATGTAGCAGAAAAATTGGATTTAAAAAGCGGAGACAAAGTTGAGATTGATTATGTTGTTAAACCTATTTCTACTGATTATATCAAGAAAAAAATGGAGGGAGATAAACTCTCCCGCGATGAAATCTTTGAGATAATAAGAGATATGGTTAATGGCTCTCTAACAGAACTGGAAATACTAGCGTTTGTAATGGCTCAAAATTTTGTAGGAGTGAGTATGGATGAGATTGCCTATCTCACAGAAGCTATGGCAAAAACTGGTGAAATTATAGATTTTGGAGAACCAGTTTTCGATAAACATAGTATCGGGGGAGTCCCAGGAAATAAGGTTACATTATTAATAGTTCCAATAGTTGCAGCAGCAAATTTATTAATTCCAAAAACAAGCAGCCGATCTATTACAAGCCCATCTGGAACTGCTGATACAATGGAAGTATTAGCACCTGTCGAGTTTTCCGCTGAAGAGCTAAAGAAAATTGCTAAGAAAACAAGAGGCACTATTGTATGGGGTGGTTCATTAAATCTTGCACCAGCGGATGATATAATTATCAATGTTAAACGTCCTTTATCAATAGATCCACAAAAACAAATGATGGCATCAATAGTAGCAAAGAAGTTAGCTGTTGGAGCTAAGTTTTTAGTAATAGATATTCCCATGGGGCATGGAGTAAAAGTACAAACATTAGAAAAAGCTAATGCGTTGGCTAAGGACTTCATAGAACTCGGGTCAAGAGTTGGTATAGAAATAGAAGCAGCAATAACATATGGTTCTCAGCCAGTAGGTCACACTGTCGGGCCAGCACTCGAAGCAAAAGAAGCATTGGAAGCCTTAATGGGAAAAGGACCTACATCCTTGATTGAAAAAAGCACGGGATTGGCAGGAATATTATTAGAGATGGGAGGTATAGCAATTCGAGGTAAAGGTAAGAAGATAGCTAAAGAAATACTAACGAGCGGAAAAGCTCTTAAGAAAATGAGAGAAATCATAGAAGAACAAGGAGGAGATCCTAATATTAAGCCAGATGACATACCAATCGGCGATAAAAGTATTACGATAAAGTCTCCAGCAGATGGGTACATAACATTTGTGGATAACATTGCTATTAGCCAGATAGCAAAAGCAGCCGGAGCTCCTTCTATGAAAGGAGCAGGGATAGTTCTTCATGGGAAAATAGGATATAAAGTTAAAGAAGGAGACCCTCTCCTAACAATATATTCGGAAAGTGAAACAAAATTAAGTAAAGCATACTCTCTCGTACTAACTCTAAAACCAATAACAGTTGAGGGTATGATTCTACATAGAGTAAAATAAAGTTATCTAGCTTTCACAGCTTTAACTACTGGGGGTCGACGTTTTATGAAGATTTTACTACCGCAATATCGACATACAAAAAACTGAGATGGTGCATCAATATTTAACTGTACTTCACGGCCACACTTATAACAAACATATGTCATTATTCGGCCTTCGTGTTCAAACCTATCCTCAGAAAAACGACTCATTTTTTTCACCAAATAGAATTATTGTTTCTATTTTTCAAAAATAAGTTTTTCATTTAAATCTTTTGTATTACTTAGAATATACATGACACAAAATAAAGAATTAAAATAAATTAATTGGGTGAGGATTAAAATTCAGGGGATGTCTCGCCTTCCTCTGGTGGCTTTGATGGAGTTTTTGGTGTTGTTTTCTTGGCAATTATTACGTCGTCTATCCTTAAAATCATGCTTGCTGCTTCAAATGCTGATTTAATTGCTTGAGTCTTTGATCTTAGTGGTTCAAAGACCTTTAGCTCTTTCATGTCAGTAACTCTTTCATTGAATATGTCCACGCCGGCCCATACTTTGCCTTCTTGATGTGCCTTTCTTAACCCAGTCAGTATCTCAATGGGATCAAGACCAGCATTCTCTGCCAAAGTTCTTGGAATAACTTCTATTGCATCAGCAAATCCCTTAATAGCAAGCTGCTCCTTTCCAGTAAATTTCTCTGAATATTCTCTTAAGGCTTTTGCAACTTCGGCTTCTGGAGCGCCTCCGCCGGCAACGATTAATTGATCTTCAATGGCATTTCTAACCACACATAGAGCATCATGAAATGCTCTTTCAGCTTCGTCTACTATTCTTTCAGTACCACCACGTAGTAAGACGCTTACCGCTTTTGGATTCTTACAGCCTTCAACGAATACCATTTTGTCATTACCGATCTTCCGTTCTTCAACCAATTCTGCCTCGCCTAAGTCTTCGGATGTTAATTCATCAATATTGTTGAGTATACGTCCGCCAGTAGCTTTTGCCAATTTCTCCATGTCACTCTTCTTAACTCTTCTTACTGCTAGGATTCCCTTCTTAGCTAAGAAATGTTGCGCCCTATCATCAATTCCTTTCTGACAGAAGAGTACATTAGCACCAGTTGATGCTATTTTTTCTACCATATCTTTCAACATATTTTCTTCTTGCTGTCTAAATGCCATAATTTGATCAGGGGATGTTATTCTGATCTCAGCATTAAATTCTGTTTTTTCGATCTCTAGAGCTGCATTGATGAGTGCTATTTTCGCGTTTTTCACACTTTTTGGCATGTCTGAGTGAACTACCTCTTTGTCGATAATTACACCTCTAATGAATTTAGAATCTTCGATAGACTCTCCTGCTTTTTTAACCACTTGTACTAAATCTATGTTGACTCTAAATTTACCATCTTTTTCTTCAAGTATTTGTAAAGCTGCGTCGACTGCAATTTTGGCGAGCTTGTCTCTTTCTGCACCTACTATTTTACTTGTCATGGAAGTTTTTGCTATCTCTTCAAGAATAGCTCTATCTTTGGGGTCTATCTTAATGGCTATGTTTTTCAAAATTTCTAATGATTTTTCTGCTGCGAGTTTATATCCATGAATGACAACTGTAGGATGTATTTTCTTTTCTAAAAGTTCCTCGGCCCTCTTAAGCAGCTCACCTGCAATAATTACAGCCGTTGTTGTACCATCACCAACTTCCTTGTCCTGAGCCTTAGCAACTTGTACCATCATCTTTGCTGCAGGGTGTTGAACCTCCATCTCATCTAAGATTGTCCGTCCATCATTTGTTACAACTATGTCACCTATTGTATCGACTAGCATTTTATCCATACCGCGTGGACCTAAAGCTGTTCTCACAGCCTCAGCAATCGCTCTAGCAGCCATTATATTTTGTTTTCTTGCATCCTCACCGTGGGAACGTTTTGTTCCCTCTTTTAAAATAAGAACTGGTGCTTCAACCAGTGCCATAGTGACACCCCATTATATTATTCGGAAGTAATGTACTAACACTTCTATATAAATTTTTTGGAATTTTTTGTGGGGTAACATTCGAAAATGGGTGATTTATAAATGATTTACCATGAGCCTTCAACTCCTAAGTGCTAAAACAGTGTTATATCACCTATTCTCAAATGTTACCTTTTGTGGCTTCATAAAGCGCGTGTTGATTTATAAGTTTGCTTCCAATAGGCGTTAAATATTTTAATCCCTGCTTAAGAAATATTTATGGCGATGACGAGGGCCTTCCTAACCGAATGAATGAGGAATGGAGGACCTATCTGAGCTAAAAACTCTTCTTTTAGTTAATTGACCTCCTTCCCGCACTAAAGTGCGGGGAATCCTAAGATTCCCCGGCGGGGAGGTTCGACCATCCTCCACCGGGAAAAATCCCAGTAGAGTGGCCTGGGCCGGGCCATCGGCCCGTTAGGGCTATCCCGCAGAAACGCGGGATTCACCCGTATTGGTGCTCTCTTATGTGCGATATTAAAGGCGGCCACACAATCCGCATGAGCCACGAAACCACAATTCTTACAAACAAACAGCCCCCTGTACGGCCTATTCTCGCGACTATTATACTCACACACCGGGCAAGTCTTTGATGTGTGCTCCTCCCCCACAACCACAACTTTTATGCCGTATTCA
>JBECUL010000011.1:0-53393 GCA_040225955.1 Candidatus Asgardarchaeum abyssi
TACTGTGTTGTGGGGGATGATAACGACGGGTAGTGATTTCGATATGGATCATGAGGCAAAGCGGCTCTACGAACGTAAGCTCAAAAGATTTAATTCGATGGCCGAGACTGGTAGGAGGGTGTTAACGGAGAGGCATAAAAAATAAAAGGAAGTAACGAGTACGAAGCATAGAGCGACGAAGTTTTTCATAGAAATAATAATGGAATATATGATGATTAAAGATTTCGTATGATCACTCTTCATCAGGAATGTACTCTAGCGCAATTCCCCGAATCTCATCAAGTGAGGAATATCCATGAGCTTCCATCCACTTTTTCACTTCATCTATTATCTGTCGATAAATTTTTGGTCCGTATAAGATTGCTGCAGTGCATACTTCAACTGCTGTGGCCCCAGCCATTATATACTCAATAACATCCTCACCAGTAGTTATACCACCAACGCCTATTACTGGCTTCTTGACAACTTTAGCTATATCTGCAACGAATCGAACACCAAGCGGCTTAATAGCAGGACCGCTTAGCCATCCATAGACCGCCCCAAGTACAGGTTTACCACGTTCTATGTCGATCTTTAAGGTTGGACCTAACGTATTTATAGCTACAAATCCATCAACATATGGCTCTAAAGCTTTTGCAAATTTTCTAGGCTCCTTTGTATGTGGAGACATTTTCATAAAAATAGGCAACTTTGTGCTTTCACGAAGAGCCTGAGCTATTTCGATGATAGGTTTTGGGTCATACTCAACATAATGAGTTGAGAATTCTATTCCGTCAGCACCTGTCTTTTCAATAAGTGGAGCCAACTTTCTCATATCATCGGCATGATATCCTACACTTACGATTACTGGAAGTCCGGTAGTTTTTGCTTTTTGAATACCCCCGTTTATCCAGTATTCATATGGTTTTTCATCCCACAATTCACAATTTAATAGACCATAAGATACCTTGCCATCAACTTTCATCTTAAGTGCATAAATTGAAGGCTTTTTCACCTTTGCAGGCTTGACACTTATAGTTTTTGTTACGAGTCCGCCTACACCATTCTCTGCTGCTTTAATGAGTATCTCAGCAGTCCCACTAGTTGGATCTGAAACTCCATTTAATACTGGATTTCTTAATTTAATTCCAGCTAAATTTACCTCTAAATTAACAACCATAGAATCACCTCTCTACAAAAAATACTACTAAGTTGTTTATATTTACTACTGGTGTTTTAAAGAAAGAAACTTTTAATATATTTATATTCTAAGCAAAATATAACACATCTATTAAAATGTGAGGGAAAGAAATGGTAACTAAGGAAGAAATTATGAATGCTCTTAGAAGTGTAATTGACTGGGAAATTGGCGTTGACATTGTTTCACTAGGGTTAATATATGATGTTCAAGTAAAGGATGATAATAATGTTAAAGTTGTTATGACTTTAACAACGCCGGGATGTCCACTACAGGCAAGTCTTATGGAGCAAGTAAGAGCTGCCGTTAGAAGTTTAGGTGTAAAAAACGTTGAGGTTGAATTAACGTTTGATCCTCCATGGAGCCCAGAAAGAATGGATCCAGAAGTACGAAAAATGTTTGGTTTATAGCTTAATTCAATAAACAGTATTTTCAAAATATTGATATTTTTGTTTCCTTATTACTTATGTTAGTAAGTTTTAGTGACAAAATACTGTAGTAGTTATCAACATCTACCAAAATCTCTTTTTTCGCAATTTCTCTCCTATAGGGTTCTAAAAACAAATTTGGCATACCTAAATATTCTGCCGCGGTAAATATTATTTTATTTTTTATACGAGCAAGTTCATAAAAATCGGATATTTTCGTCTTATACTCAGAATCTCTAAGAATATGATGATCAAGAATTATGACCTTGGTGTTTATCTTTTCTATAAGTAATTTCATATTCCTCATACCGATGTTAAACTCCTCACGAGATAACTTTGATCCGACTAAATAAGTGGGATAGCCATCTATAATTAGAAAATCGGGATTTTGATTCATAACCCATCTAAGAGCTTGCTCGTCGGCAAGTCCCTGAGCATCACTTGCATGAATAAAGGAGAAATTTGTTTCATCAGCAATCTTTATCATTATTACACGTCCAACTTTACTTCCTTCTGCACCATGCCAAACTGGTGGTGAAAAAGTTAGATTTTCAAATGATGTATTATCAGCCCAATGAACTTCTTCAGCTAATTCTCTTACAATTTTTTCAAATATCCTCCCACGACGCGCGCCTGAGGGATGGATATTATTATAAGGATCCTTTGCGAAAACTATTTTACCTGTAAATACGTTTTCATAAAGCTCCGTGTCTTTGGGCCTTGGAAAATGATCATAGTGATAGTGGGATATGAAAATTATGTCACACTTTTTGCTTAGGTTTATTATATTTTTTCTGCAATACTCCATTGCTCTAATTTCAATTTCTGTTGGCCTTATTCCAAATCTTCTTGGTGCTAGTGCTACGCTTGGATCTATAAAAATGCGATGCTCGTCCGTTTCCACAATAGTTGCCATACTACGAACTCCGTAGGAGTCAAAAGCTATAGGAATTATCTTCATTTTTCTTACCTAACATCAGTCTTTCTTTAGTCCAAAGATTGTTAAAAATCCTTCTCAATTCATCATATTCTTTTTTAGTAGGACGACTTCTAATGAATCTTTCTCTTAATGGATGTTCCTCATCAGTGGGCATGTCAAGAATTACTTTCCTTATTCCGCCTCTTGGAGAGTTACAATCATTCATATACCTAGGGATTACATGTATATGAAAATGTTCTATTGTTTGCCCTGCTTGTTCACCTTGATTAAAACCAACATTAAAACCAGCAGGATTATAATAATCCTTTAAAGCTTTTATTACCGTCTTTACTGCTCTACAAAGACACAGAATTTCATTTTCTGTTAAATCTAAAAATGATTTAACGTGTCGAGTTGGCATCACTAAAATGTGGCCTTTATTGACTGGAAATAAATCAAACAATACGTAGATTCTTTCATCTTTATAGATGATTCTTTCTTCTTCTACCTCTCCTTCACAGAATGGACATTTACCAGTCACTATTAGACCACCTTAATCATTCTCCATGTTCTATAGTCTATTAGCACTTTAATATATCCTTTAAGATAGTTATCAACCTCTTTATCACCGGTATCAACTTTTAGTGAACCATCAGGAAGTTCTCTGATTTTTCTTTGCGTTGCAATAACTATAATTTTTTCTTTGCCGACACGTCGTATCACTTCAGGGCTTATTTGTTGATTTCCTCTTCCAAATATTACACCTTGCTTTCCGATAGGAGACACAATAATCCAAGCCTTACTAAAATCTTTTATAATTTCTAATATTTGTCGCTCATTAACATCCTTGTACACTTTCCCTTTATGATAAATATCCACCCCGAGAAGTGTTTTTTCAACTCCTAATTCGTCAGCTACCATTTTCACAGTCGTTCCAGGACATAGGATGTAATAGCCTTCAGGATCCATAATTTCTACAACATATCTGGCAATTGCTCGTTGATTTTCTGTTTCGTCCACAGTTTCAGGAGTTGGTTCTTTACTATGTTGAATCATCATTGGAACATACAATGCTTTAGCATAGCCATATAGTTTAATTTCAAGGCGGTTATTTCTGAAGGCTTCTTCATCTATATCCATGACTTCAAGGTCCATAACTCGTGCTTGACCTTTAATAAAGGCAAGCACAACCTCTGCAGCCTCTTCTGGACTGTAAGCAAATACAGCACTATACATTTTCACTCCAGAAGGGACACCTAATATAGGAGTAGAGGCATTTATTTCTTTTAAGGCATCCATTACATCTCGCGCTGTTCCATCTCCACCCACAAAAATTACTAAATCCACGTTATTATCGTTAACAAAAGTTTTCACAGCATTTTTCGTATCTTCTGCTGTTGTTTCATCACCAATATTGAGCGGTATTATTTTAGAATTTATGCTAATATTAGCCTTAGTAAGTTCATATTCACCCATCATTTTGGGAACACTTATTATTTCAATATTTACGTTTTCTTCTTGTTGGTATAAAGAATCTAATGATTTTAAAAACTCTACAGCACGTTGCGGCGATACTGGCTTAGCACCAAGCTCTAAAGCTTTTTTATATACACCATCAGTACCTTTTAAACCGACTCGACCACCCATCCCAGCGATGGGATTTACGACAAAACCAAGTTTTAGGCTTTTTGTGTTTTTGCTCATGGCATTCACCTTTTAGTATTATACTTTAATTGTGTATTTTAAATTAACAAATATAACTTTAATCTATTTCTACTTTAATTCTTTATCCTATTTCGTTTAACACCTTTATGAAATTGTATCTCATTATTAAGATAAATCATTTAGAAATAAAACAAATATAGTAAATTTGAGAATAGGGTAATGATGAAAATGTTTTGGAGATATATTATAGATTTAGGTAAGCTTTCTTCAGAGAAAGTATGTAAGATTTGTGGAAAGAAATCAAAGTATATTTCAGAAAGCCTTGGTATATGTAAAGAATGTATAATAAATAATAGCAACGCAGAAAAATATATTTACCGTGCTCACAGTAGAGCAAGATCCAAATTTAGGCTACCATACCCTCCTCCGAAAAGCGATTCACCTAATCCTGTTACATGTAATATTTGTGAGAATAGATGCAAAATGGGTATAGGAGAAAAAGGATTCTGTGGGCTTAGGTCTAATATAGATGGAAAATTGCACTCCATTATAAGCGCGAACGTTTCATTAATGTATCCTTATTTGGATCCTCATATAACAAATTGTGTTGCTAGCTGGTTCTGTCCAGCGTCTACTGGATTGGGCTATCCTGATTATGCTTATAAGGATGGCCCTGAATATGGATATTATAATTTAGCTGTATTCTTTTATGGATGCAATTTTGATTGTTTATTTTGCCAAAACTGGACTCATAAATCTCTTAACGAAGCAAAAAAAGTAACAATAGACGAATTTATAGATATTATTAGAAAAAATCATAAGATATCTTGCATATGTTATTTTGGCGGATCACCAGAACCTCATCTTCCTTTCGCAATCAAAGCTTCTGAATTAGTTTTAAAAGAGTTCCCAGACAGAATTATTAGAATTTGCTTTGAATGGAATGGATCGGGGAATATACACCTTGTCGATAAAGCTGGAGAACTTGCCCTTAAAAGTGGAGGTATTATAAAGTTCGACTTAAAAGCATTTGATGAAAGATTACATATTGCACTTACAGGAGTTTCAAATAAGGCTTCGTTGCGCAACTTTGAGTATTTAGCAAAGAAATATTATGATAAACGACCAGAGATACCAATAGTTACAGCATCTACATTATTGGTTCCCGGGTATGTGGATGAAAATGAAGTCGAAAAAATAGCTAAATTTATATCAAATATTAATCCGGACATTCCCTACTCCTTACTCATTTTTCATCCAGATTTCATTATGAATGATCTACCGATTACACCAATTGAAAGTGTTATTAGAGCATATAAAATAAGTAAAGAATACTTAACTCGAGTACATGTTGGAAATATACACTTAATTGGTTTCCATAGATATGAAGATTTTGAAAGATATGCGAGCACCTTTAAATCATAACACTTAATAAAACATATACAAGAAACGCCACTAAATATGCTGTTATAATAGATAGGGCCACAGCAAATGTTGTAATCAGCCAAGAATTGCTTTCCTTTTTTATTGTAGCAACTGTAGCAAGACATGGAACATAATATGTGTAAAAGATGATGAAAGCTATTGCTTTTGGAAGGTCAAAATAAAGAGGCAATGATTCTAACCCACCATAAAGAGCTTGAAGTACTGCTAGCGTATTTTCCTTAGCAAGAAATCCAAGAATTAGAGCCAATACTGCTCGCCAATCTAATCCCAAGGGCATAGCTATTGGTTGTAAAAGGATACCTATTCTACCCAACAACGATTCCTCTAAAGGTGCACCTGGGGGGATATTAATTCCTGCCCAGATAAGAAGGGTCCCTATAAATATTAATACACCCGCCCTGTATAAAAACATCTTTGTTCTTATCCATGAGATATTAAATACACTTTTTAGTGGAGGAAAGCGATATGGTGGAAGCTCTATAACGAAACTAGAGGCTTCTACTTTTAAGTAGTGAGATAAAATTTTACTCTCGATGAATATTATAAAAAATGAGTTGATTAATATCAGAAATATAGCTATTGATGATGTTAACGGATCTGGAATAAATACACCAATTAATATAGCCATGACACCTATTCTAGCAGAACAAGGCACAAACGAGTTCATAATATATAAGATTGCTTTTATTTTTTTATCTTCAATTATTCTTATGCTTTGAATACCCACAACATTGCATCCGAGGCTTAATGTTATTGGAAAGAAAGACTTTCCAGAGAATCCAAAATATCTTAAAATTTTATCCATTGAAAAAGCTAATCTTGCCATTAATCCAGAATTCTCCAAAATTGTGAATGCAAAGTAAAACAGTAGTATATAAGGAATAAATGAGACTAACGTTGCCGTTGCTCCTATTAATCCACTATCGGATACTATGAATGATATTATAATTGGGTTGATATTTAATCCAACTAAATAACTTTCAGCTGATTCTGTTAATAAACTAAATAATAAATCAATATATTCAACAAAGAAGTCGCCAATAAAGAAAACAACCCAGAACAGTACTATAAAAGTAATAGCTGTAGTCACAAATTGAAAAATAGGATGCAAAACAATAGTGTCTATTTTTTCAGTTAATGCGTTGGTTAGCGTCTTTTTACTTACATATTTCTCTATTAGTTCATCAACAATCTTATATCGCTCGTTTATTATCAGCAAGGGGGGATCTTTTTTAAAAAATTCATGTATTCTGTCATGAATTTCCCTAGCCTTAACGATCGCTTCAGGGATCTTAAGCGTAAGAAGGTCTACTATATATCGATCTCTTTCCAAAAGCCTGATTGCAACCCATCTAGGTGGATATTCCTTAATTTTCCCATCTATTATTAATTCAAGTTCACTTAGGAGCCTTTCCAGCTCTAGATCATACTTTATTTGATATGCTTTAAATTTCCCTTGTGCCACACTCAGTATCGCATTAAGAAGATCATCGATTCCTTCCTTATATAAAGCACTTATAGGGACAAATGGTATATTAAGAGCTTTAGATAAGCCTCTGAAGTCTATTTTTAATCCAGCATTTCGAGCTTCATCGATCATATTTACTGCAACTACAACATTATTAGTTAACTCTAAGACTTGAATTACGAGATACATATTGCGGGATAATGTCGTTGCCGATGTTACAACAACTACTACATCGGGTTTTTCCTTAACTATAAAATCGCGAGCAACTATTTCCTCATCTGTAAATCCAGAAAGACTGTAGGTTCCTGGCAAGTCAACAAGCTCAAATTCAATATTTTTATAAGTAATCTTTCCAAAAGCTAACTCGACGGTTTTCCCTGGCCAATTCCCGATATGTTGATGTGCACCAGTTAATGCATTAAATAGTGTAGACTTGCCTACATTAGGATTTCCAGCAAAAGCCACTCTAATTTTTTCTTTCTTATTATACTTTTTTTCCATATTTTGACACCTTATTATCTCTCATTTTATAATTCTCTTCACGAATATATTAGAGGAAACTCTAGGATTGAGACCGAATCGTGTTCCCATGACTTCAACAACCACATATCCAAACTGATTAAGAATTACTTTTACTCTATTACCAGGCATTATTCCAAGTTCTGACATCCTCATAAAAAGACCAGGAGGAAGATTCACATACTTTATTTCTACTAAAGAATTCGGTGGAATTAATGATAATGGAATTACATCGGGCATCGGAGGCAGCGGTAGTGGTGTTCTATGTCCGCGTCTTCGCCGTGGCATCTCTTTTTCACCTAAATTTAAGTTTGCCTAAAAATTTTTTTAGATATAATTTAAAGTTTATGTTTGTGAATAAAGCTATTTATTTGTACTGCTTATAAGAAAGAGTGTTAGGGGGCAAAAAATATAAAAATAAATTATGCTCCCTAACATCATTACGCTGAGATATGAAGCATATATGGTAAAAAATTCTAAGCAGAAACATTACTATAGGATATGACCATAATTATATGTAGGACTAATACTAATCTTTTCGGTGATAGGGTGTAAGGTATGAAAGTACTAGAAATTCAATATAAGGAGATTACTAATTATTTTAGCAAATTTTTAAAAAGACAGGAAGAAGTTATTTTGGAAGATGGCATTTTTTATTACCAATTTGGCATCCTGGACTTAAAAAATCAAGAACTGGTTCCAAACTATGTCTCTCTTAGAGATAATAGTTTACTCCATGCTATTGGCAGAAGAGAAAGCCCATCACCCAATGATATTAGAGATTCTTTATTAGCATCAAAATGTCTTCCTTTTAAAGGATTGGAGAAATTATTTAAGTTCATTGATCTTTATATGGAGGTTACTGAAAGAGCTCCACTTGCACTTGGGGTAGATACTAATGTTATTCTTAATGGCTTAATCAATCTAATAAGAGAAAAAGTCAGAGGTTCTGAATGGAAAGGGAGCCTTGAAATTGCAATTCCAACCGTTGTTCTTCAAGAAGTAAATCGTTTACTTTTGGAAAAATATCCAGATAAGATAAATGCGCCCCTAAAAAGAAAAGACATCATTAAAAGATTGCCATCAAAAATGAGCAGATTAGCTATTATTGGGATTGGAAATATTCAGAAGCTACGTTCTCAAGTTCAAGTTGAAATGATAGGAAGACCCCTATCACCAAATGTATTTTTATCAAGCTCTGCTGGTAGATATTTTAATGACTTTGTTGTAAGAGAGCAGATTCGTGATTTCGCTAGGAAAACGGGAAAACCAACTATACATATTTCTGCTGATAGAGATAGCGTAAACATGGCCAGGGCAGAAGGATTACCAAGTATTTTAATAGAATTACCACCGTATCCTAAAAGAAAAATTGCAATTGGTTCAATTTCAGATTTTCTATATTCCCTTGCACTTTTGAGAGGGATCATAGAGATAAGAGATAAGAATCAAAATTTACTTGCAGAAATTAGAACTATTTGGCATGGAAAGCATGATCATCAATTTTTTGAGCATATAGTCCAATTACATGTGATAGAAGAGTGATTACATTATCATTCTAAATCCATCAAATATTCTATATGGACGGGCATAGCTTGGAATCTGATATGGAATTTTTGACGATCTCAGTTTCTGAGCTAATGCACTTATGGCGGGCATATCACCATGCACTAAGAATACCATCTTTGGTTTATTTTTCATTTTAAGAACAAAGTTCAACAAGTCACGAGAATCAGCATGCGCACTAAGTCCATCTAGTTTTTCAATTTTTGCTTTAACTTCAAGCTCTTTTCCAAATAAGATTATTTTGTCAGCTCCATTAAGGATTTTTCTACCAAGAGTCCCATTAGCTTGATAGCCAGTAAATAATATTGCATTATAGGGATTATCAATGGTATGATAGATATGTCTTAATATTCTTCCACCAGTTAGCATGCCAGATGCTGCAATAATAATTGCTGGTTCTGGCTTGCTAATTATATTTAAAGACTCACTTTCACTGTCAATATAATTTATCATTTTAAAGCTCAGTGGATTGTTGGGCGAATTAAGGAGATCCCACGTTTCTTTATAGAAACACTCTTTATGCCTCTTAAAGACTTCAGTTGCATAGATTGCCATTGGGCTATCGACATAAATTGGTACCTCAGGTATTCGTCCGTGCGTATAAAGCTGATGTAATATATAAATTATGGTCTGTGTTCTACCAACAGCAAATGCGGGTATGATAAGTTTTCCTCCACGTTCACCGTGTCTGTAAACCCAAATTACAAGTTTTTCTAGTTTTTTAATACTTTCCTCTAGCGGTTCATGTATTTTATCACCATAAGTGCTTTCCATAATGAGAAAATCTGTCTGGGTTATTGTATCTGGATCTCTAATTAATGGCATTCTTGGACGACCTAAATCACCAGTATATGTTAGATGATACTCTCCTCTACGAGAATCTATTCTTAAGTGAATTATTGCAGAACCAAGAATATGCCCAGCATCAAAGAAAGTTACATACACATCATCAACAACTTTTGTTTCTTTATAGTAATCAACACTAACCATTCTACTTAGGACTTCACGTACATCACTACTTGTAAATAGTGGTTGCCTAGGATTTTGTCTTTTTCTCTCAAGAAGTCCATTTTCTCGCCTTGTAGAGTCTTCCTCTATTTCAGCAGCATCTTCTAATATTAGTGATGCTAAATCTATTGTTGCATTCGTAGCGAATATTTTTCCCTTATAGCCTCTTGAAAGTAAAATTGGTAATCTACCAATATGATCAATGTGAGCATGTGATATTATAATAGCATCTATGGTATCTGGCCTAAACCTGAAATCTAAATTCCAACGTCTTTCAAAATCACGACTCCCTTCGAACCTACCAGCATCCAATAGTAACTTTACATCATCTACTTCAATATAATGCATAGATCCAGTAACAGTACGAGCCGCACCCAAAAATTTTAATAACAAGGATTACACCGCCACAGTGAAGAGTTATGAAGTTTGTTAGCGCTGTTCTACGTACTATTTTTATAGAGATATTTATTATAAAAAATTAACGAATTATTAGAATAATACTATTTTGGTTAAGTTATGTAATAATTGGAAAACAAAAATTTTTTATTATTGTTCTGGGCTTTTTTTGAATTTAAGAGAAGAGAAAAACATTTTTTAATTAACCATGGGGATTATAATTTTTAAGAGGTGAGTAAGGATGAAAATTCCAGAGGAGATTTATCAAATAGCAAATGACATAAAAACTATGAAAATTCGCGGAGCTGGAAAAATTGCAAGAACTGCAGCACATGGATTGGCGATAGCTGCAGAAAAATGTGATATTGATAAACCTGAAGAATTTAAAGAGTATATAAAAAGCGTTGCCAGAATTCTTATTAACACGCGTCCAACGGCAGTATCTTTACCAAACGCAATAAGGTATGTAATTAAAAGATTTGCAATGAAATATGACGACTTTACAAATGTAGAAGAAATGAAAGAGTTCATCATTAGTGCGGCTAATGAGTTTATAAGAAGATCAGAAAATGCAATAAAAAGAATTGGAGAAATCGGTGCAAGACGTATAAATGATGGAGATATAATTATGACTCATTGCAATAGTACATCCGCGATTTCTGTAATAGTCACAGCATTTAAACAAGGCAAGAACATTCAAGTTTATGCAACTGAAACAAGACCTAGATACCAAGGGCATATTACTGCTAAAATGCTAAGTGATGCAGGGGTACCTGTTACATTAATAACGGATAATGCCGTTAGGTATTTCATGAATGACGTTGATAAAGTTGTAGTGGGTGCGGATGCTATTGCTTCCAATGGAGCTGTTGTTAATAAGATAGGAACATCCATATTAGCTCTCGCCGCCCATGAAGCTAGAACAAGAGTTTATGTTGCAGCAGAGTCATATAAATTTTCACCACAAACAGTTGCAGGAGAATTAATCCCAATAGAGGAAAGAGATCCTTCTGAAGTTATTTCGCCAGAAAAGTTAAAAGAAATGCCAAATGTAAAAGTAAGAAATCCAGCATTTGATGTAACACCTCCAGAGTATATAGATATTATAATTACTGAAAAAGGAGTAATACCACCACAAGCAGCAATTATAATCTTATATGAAGAATTCGGTTGGGCAGAAACGGAAGATATATTAAACTTTTAATATCATGTCAGATAGGTCTTTAGAAAAACACTAGGTGTACATTGATGGAGCTTATTCCAAAAAAGGTATTTCTAACGGCAGGAGTAGGGAGGCATCCAACTAAGCTAGGATCATTTGAAAGAGCACTGAGAGAAGCACAAATTCACCCATATAATCTAGTTCCAGTCAGTTCAATAATACCACCCAATGCAGAAATCATAAGTAAGGAGGAAGGGCTTAAATCTCTTAAACCAGGACAAATAATATTTGTAGTTCTTTCGAGGATATCGAGTGATGAAGTGGGGCGCCAAATTGTTGCGTCGATAGGACTAGCTAAATTGAAAAACAATAACACTGCGCATGGGTATATTAGTGAATTCTCTGCTTTTGATATGCCAGTAGACATTGCTAAAAAAAATGCAGAATACCTGGCAGCAGAAATGCTAGCAACATCTATTGGAGATCCACCTTTAGATTTTAATGATGAAAAAGTTAACTTAGATAAATTCATTATAAAAAGCACAGCAGCCAGTGCTACGATAGAAAACGGTGATGGCTGGGTTACCGCTATTGCAGCGGCAGTGCTACTCATTTAATTTAATTCTCATTCATTTTTGTTAAACTATTAGTAAAAAATGAATTATAAATGTTTAAGATCATTAAGCATTAAAATTCCTTTTTCATACTTGTGATTTGAGAATTTAAATAATGTAAAATTTTTAAACCTATTTACTCTATTTCTGTTAGGTAGAACCTAACAAATAAAATCAGGGACCTATATGAAAAAGTCAGTAATAATTATAATACTACTAGTGCTTACACTCATAATTCCACATGCTCCAGAGGTTAGAGGATATAGCAATATTTACCAAAAGACATACTATGATAACAATATACCATATATTGTAGTTTCTATACCATCATTAGCCATGATAGCGAAGCACATTACGGGAAATACTAGTATTATTGATACAATATTACCTGAGGGTGTAGATCCGCATAGTTACTCATTAACCGTAGAAGATGTCGAAAAAATAAATAAAGCCGATCTCTTGATATTAGCAGACATCGAACATCTAACACTAGAAGCTCAAATCTTAGAAAATTCTGAAAATAAAATATTTCTTGATTTTAAAAACTATACAGCTTATGGAGCATATATGATAGATATTCCAGGCTTTAAACACAATTTTCATGGATATTGGATATACCCAGATAATGCTTTAGCCATCGCAGAAGCAATACATGATACACTATCTTCTATGTTTCCTCAACTTAAAGAACACTATGATGAAAATCTTAATGTTTTTAAGGAGAGGATTAGCGAGCTTAAAATGGAGTTTAGAGCAGTCTCAGAAAAATATGGATTGAATAATACAGGTGTAGCAATTGCAGTGCCAGGTGTAGCATACATTGCTAAGATGTTTGGTTTTGAAATAAAGGCTTTATTTATCAAAGGTCCAGGTAGATTTATTAATGCAACAGAAATTGCAAAAATTGAAAATGATATAAGAAGTGGAAAAATAAAATATATAGTATGTGAGTCTATTTTAAAGGACGCAAAAGCTGGTGAACTTTCTGAACAGATAGCAGAAGACACAGGCATACAGGTTATATATGTCAGTATATTCTCATTAAGAATCTTGAAGGATTATTTTTCGCTAATGACTTATAATATCGCTGCTGTTGAAAGTGTTGTTTCTCACCAGGAAGGGGGGAAAGACCAGCAACTTCAACTTTTTTCAATGTATATAGTAGTTAGTATCTTAGCAATAATTAGTTTTATTGAAGGATTTATAATTTTCAGAATGAGAAAGAGTATTGAGGAGTGATAAATGAATGGAACAGATACCACGTATAACTCCTAAGGAAGCACAATATCTTATTGAAATATACAGAGAGTTTATTGAAAAAGAAAATAATGATAAGTCGTATTACTTTGGGCCTACAAAATTAAGTAAAAAGTTCAATGTAAGCAAAGTTACTGCATATGAAATCATTAAAAAATTAGTGATATTGGGATTATTAGAAAAAGCAAATAGAGCTGGTTATAAGCTTTCAACATATGGAGTTGCAGTTGCTAAAAAATTAATTAGACGACATAGGATTCTTGAAACCTTCTTTGTAGAAACGATAAAGGAAAATCCAGATAGAATTTGTGCTCGAATATTTGGTCTTGAGATATATTTCGATGATGATATAATAGATAAAATGTGTAATTATCTTAATCATCCCCGAGAATGCCCTCACGGCAAAAAAATACCCCGGAAGAAAGAATGTTGTGAAAAAATGTTATAGGTGGTGCATTAAATATGTATTCACTTGAAATAGAGAATGCAACAGTAGTTTTAGACGGAAAAGAGATACTCAGTAATATTTCTTTCAAACTTGAACATCCATCAATTCTAACAGTTATTGGGCCTAACGGAGCTGGGAAAACAACACTGCTTAGAGCTATTTTAGGACTCGTAGAACTTAAGGAAGGAAATATTAAGGTATTAGGGATTAATGTAAAGAAAGAGAAAGAGAAAGTAAGAAAAGTAGTGGGTTATGTTCCACAAAGAGAACATATTTCCATGACAATGCCTATTAGAGTTAAGGATGTAGTTCTCATGGCAAGAATGTCACGAAAAGGGGTATTATCAATTCCATCAAAAAAAGATATTAAAGCTGCGAAAGAAGCATTAAAGCTCGTAGGTCTTGAAGATCTGTGGAATGAAAGATTTTCAACTCTTTCTGGTGGGCAACAACAAAGAGTCATGGTAGCAAGAGCTCTAGCTGTTGAACCTCAAATGCTACTATTAGATGAACCTTTTTCGGCTACAGACATACCTACGCAAAGAAATCTAATCAACTTACTTTATAATTTAAGAATGCAAAGAAACGTAACTATAATTCTTGTGGCACACAACGTTAATCCATTACTTGAGTGCTCTGATAAAGTATTATTATTGAATAGAAGAGTTATTGGTTTTGGAACACCAGCAGACATTATGAGAGAGGATTTACTTAGGAAGCTGTATGGTACTAAGGTTACTCTTGTGAAAACTGAAAAAGTTTGCTACCTTTTGGAGAGTGATCGACATGCTTGATATTTTGTTATCACCTGTCTTCATTAGAGCATTGGTTGCAATAGTTTTAGTCTCAATAGTATCTGCCTTAGCAGGTAGTTTTTCGGTGTTTAAAAAGAGCACATTTATGATCGCAGGAGTCGCTCATGCAGCATTAGGTGGTGCAGCTTTTGGTATATTAATGACTCTTTATGGAATTTTTCCATTTTTTAGCCCATTATTAGGTGCAGTAATATTTGCTGTATTTATGGCTCTTTTCATAGGGTATATAACGTTAGGCGAGAATGAGGAAGAAACTGATATAGCAATAGGTGTATCATTTGCATTCTCCATGAGTATAGCTATAATTTTTATTTCAATGATTAAAGAGTATGCAGTAGTTGCATGGGGTTTGATAATTGGGGATCTGTTGCTTCTCACAAATCAAGACATTTTATATTTATTGATAATGTCAATTATTGCTGTGCTTATTGTATTCATTTTCTTTAGAGAGTTCATATTCATATCCTTTGATCCAGAGGGAGCTGCTGCTTACGGATTAAAAGTGTCTCTTTATCAGATTTTGTTATTGGTGCTTATATCAATATCTGTAGTAGTTGTTCTGAAAGGCGTTGGGGCGATTCTAGTATATGCTCTATTAACAATTCCTCCAGCTGCAGCAAATGAGTTTTCGAAAAGTGCATATGAAGTAATCTTATGGGCATTTTTAATATCTCTAATTGGAGGAATAATCGGGGTTTTTATCTGTTTATTTATAAATGTAGCACCCAGTGGTATAGCGGGCCTAGTAGTGACCACTATTTATTTAATAGTTATTGGATATAAGAGAATAAAAGAGTAGTTCAAAAAACTTATTTATGTCTCACGTGTAAGTTTTGCAGTACATTCGTGGGTGTCGTTAATGGTTTCAAAAGAAGTTGCTGAAGTTGTAAACAAATATATTAATGAAGTTAAAAAATATTTTAAGAGCATACCTGCTGATGTGGCGGAATCTGCAGAGAAAAGACTCAGAGCAGATATCATAGCAAAGATCAAAGAAAAGAAGAAGAAAAAAGAGAAAAACATAACAGTTGAGGACGCAGAGGAAATTATAAAAATCTTTGGAGAACCATATAGAGTTGCGCTCATTTATATGGCTATTTTTAATTATGTTCCAAAGGTACCAGCGTGGATTGTAACGATGGAAGTTATGGCTGGGTTTATGGTATCATTAATCCCCTCTTTATACACCTTTCCATTAGGGTTTTATCTTTTAATGGTTGCATTATTTTCAATTTCAAGATATAGATGGGCAGTTGAGCTTCAAAAAATAACTATAATTATAACACTAATCATTTATTCAGTAATGGTATTTTTATCATCATACGCTCTTCTATCGATGATTATTACTTCAACAATGTTTTACTTAAATTTTGGAGATCCACTAGCATATGTTATAATTGCATTACCAATAACAATCGCTGTACTATTAACGTATTTAATTTGGAGATACATTCCAGTAGTAATAAAGATAATGCCACTTATTCCTCCATCTTTAAAATATCGTCAATTTAAAAGAAAATGATCTTCTAATTTATATTTTTATTTTTTGACATTCGAATGCCCTCTCTAAATGCTTGTTTATTAAGCTCAACATACTTAGCCTTTAGTGATTCTTCAATCGCCGATAGAATTGCCTTTTCTGATAATGGTAAAAGTCCTAACCCGTATGAATATCCTAATAGAATAGTATTAGCAAGCATAGGATTTCCTAGTTTTTTAGCGACTTTTTCAGTATCTACGATGCAAACATTATCTAAATACGATTTAAGAAATCTGATGAGTTCTTCTTTTGAAGGACACTTCTCAATACCAAGATTTGCATAGACGGGAGGAATTAACTTATTGTCAATTACTGCATTTGTGTGTTTATTGCACCACTTTAATGCTCTAACGGATTCACATATTTCAAGACCTAGCAATAAGTTTGTTTTCTTGTCTGGAATTAGTGGAGCATAAACATTACTTCCAAATCGAATATATGATTGAACAATTCCAAATCTTTGTGACATTCCAAAAGTTTCACCAATTACTACTTTTAATCCATCTTTTATAGCAGCACGTCCAATTATCCTTGAAAGTGTAGCTCCACCTTGACCTCCAACACTCGCTATGAGTAAATTGAATTCAGATATTTTATTCTCCATATAATTACACCCTCCTTTTTATTGCACCTGTTGGACAATATTTGGCGCAAAGCCCACAACCAACACATGAATATTCATCAATTGTTACAGTACCAGAATGAGAAAATAGACTTGGACATCCAGTCGATAAAATACACGCTTTACAGTTAGTACAAAGAGATGGATCAATATAGTATGGATTCTCAGTTAATCCTTGCCTTTTAGCAACTAAAGCACACCGTCTTCTGAGAATTACCACAGCAGGACCTTCAAATAATATGACCTCCTTGATTGCTTTAACTGATTCCTCGAGATTATAGGGATCTACAACTTTAACAAAATCAACACCTATCCCTTTGACAATATCTTCGATCTTAATTTGTTTCCCGGCTCTTTCTCTTGGAAGCAGTCTAGTACCTGGATGTGGTTGGTGCCCTGTCATAGCAGTAGTTTCATTATCGAGAATAAGTACCTTAACAGGAATATTATTATGAACAGCGTCAATTAATGGCTGTATTCCATTATGAAAGAACGTGGAATCCCCTATAGTTGCAATTACTGGAGCTTCTATACCTGCGATTTTCAGACCCATTGCTAACGATATGCTAGCGCCCATCTCATGCTCTGTCCATATAGCTTCTAATGGTTTCTCGAAGCTAAGAGCATAGCATCCGATATCGCCCATTATAGGAACATCTTTTATTTTATATCCTAATTCTTTTAATGCTCTCTTTAAAGCAATATAACTATGTCTATGAGGACATCCTGGACATAGCGGTGGAGGCCTTGAGGGCATTGTGACTTTAAATTCTTTTTCGGCCATTTTCTCAAAATTTAAGACTTTCCCAAATACCTTTCTTATTGCATCAGCAATAAGCTTGTGAGACAATTCACCCTCTTTGGGAAGAACTTTATCAAATTTCCCAAAAACTTCTACGTTATATAGTTTATTGATTTGAAGGACTAAGCGTATTTCTCTTTCGAGTATAGGTTCTAATTCCTCAACAACCAATATCTTCTTAACATTATTTCTCTTAATTACATCTAAAAATAGCTTTTTAGGAAATGGATGTATAGTCGATATTTTAAGAATTGATATTTCAGATACTTTTGATAACATATCTTTAACATAATTATATCCTGTTCCTGTTGCAACTATCAGATACTTACTATTCCCCTCAAGCAGATTATATGAACAATTATAAAATTCATTATCAGCTATCTTCTCCATTAGTTTATTCAAAACTTTATGTCTCTCTAAATTTGCTGACATATACGCACGAATGTATCTATGAGGATCCTTTTCGAATTTAGGCTCTACTTCTATTTTCTTAATTTCACCAATAGTTACGTTCGCTGATGTATGATTAAGCCGGGTAGTTGTTCTTAGAAGTACTGGAATTTGATATTTTTCAGATAATTCAAAAGCCCATTTTGTAATTTCTAATGCCTCTTGGGGAGTAGATGGCTCAAGCAGAGGCAAGATAGAGATATATGAATAGTACCTACTATCTTGCTCAGTTTGAGTTGTGTGTGGGCCAGGATCGTCAGCAACTAAGATTACCATACCTCCATTAACACCACTATAAGCAACCGACATTAAGGCATCCGCTGCTACATTAATTCCAGGACCCTTCATTGTAACTATGCTTCTTACTCCAGCAAATGAGGCCCCAGTAGCTACCTCTAAAGCAACTTTTTCATTTGGAGCCCAATCTATAAAGACATCATAGTTATACTCTTTTGATAATTTTTCTATAGTTTCAATAACCTCGGTGGATGGTGTTCCTGGGTAGCCAACAGCAACTCTTACTCCCGATTCAAGAGCACCATGGGCAATAGCTTCATTACCCATCATTAAATAAGTCTTATATGGGATTAATCTCATCGGATCACCTCACTCATTAAAAGCTTCTTAAGAAACACTCTTAATTAAAAGCATATTTCATATAGCCTTTGAGTTCAAACGAAAACATACGCTAACTATTTTGCAGAAATTTATGATAACATAACAAAGCTATTTAGAGCTACATCATCAAATTTTCCTATTAATCAAAGCATCCTTTTTTATTTATGCAAAAGATATTTATAATAGTTGGGTAAGAGACCGATCCTTTTCCTTATTTCTACATTCTTAGAAAAAGAGTTGCATTAACAATCATAATAGTTTTTATTTGGTGTTCTCATTTCTTACTTTAAGCGTATCACTTTGCCAATTTTGATAAGCATAAAAGGTTTTATCAAAAGACCTTATCTGATCGAAATCATATAGATAGTCTACATGATATACATCACCCACTGCTGTAACTCTATAGGGGTATAGATTGACCTCCTCCCCGCACTTTAGTGCGGGGAATCCTAAGATTCCTCGGCGGGGAGGTTCGACCATCCTCCACCGAGAAAAATCCCAGTAGAGTGGCCTGGGCCGGGCCATCGGCCCGTTAGGGCTATCCCGCAGAAACGCGGGATTCACCCGTATTGGTGCTCTCCTATGTGCGATATTAAAGGCGGCCAGAGAATAAAATCTTGCGCTGTATTGATAATTTTTCTTAATGCTTGACTTAAATGTTACCAGATTTCTCTCATGACCACTAAGATAACTTTGTGTAGGAAATGTATTTGTCATTACCTCTTTTAAGAAAACATTCTTCATAGTGATTGGGTAAAATATTGTTAGAATAGAGAATGTTATTGTTGCTATTAGAAAAACAACACTTGATATTAGCAAGTATTAATCCCCTCATAGGACACTCTCTTAAATATTTTTTACTTTTAAATAATGAAATAGATAGAAAAAATAATATTCATTCATTATTAGTCAATTTTTATCAAATGATAATATACCATATTAAGGCTATATATATCTTTATTTCTTTTTTCGAGACGCAAAAGAGCGCATAGATTACGGCAAAATCTCTGTTGTTAAGCAAAAGCTTTTTTTATTTCTTCCTCTATTTTCTTTCGCTCTTCTAAAAGACGAGCCATATCTATAGGAGACAGCATGTGATAATTTTTATATTTTTCAAGAACCTTTAGAATTCTTTTTTCTATATCAAAACGCTCTAACGCTCTAGCCTCTCTTATAAATGCTCCTAAGTCTGTATAGATAGTGAATATTTTCTCACGATCTTTAACTCTCAAATAAATCAGCCGTTTATCTTTTTCAGTAATTTTTGCTATCTTCTCAAAAATCTCCTTCCCGAATATGATAATTCCTCCCTGTAAATGCCTAATTATAGTATCGTCCCTTAGATGAATTGATCTGATTGGTGCGCCCTCCCCAGTATAGTATAGTTCTAATGTATAAACTTTGATATCCAGAAACTGAAGTAATATTTCTTCAACATGAGAACCTGGAAACTCTGGTTTTTGTAATAATTTGTATAACTTGTTCAATTCATCTAAACTTGGATAACCGTCAACAATTACTAATACATCGTAATCAGACGCTATAAGGATTGACTTGAAAATTAGCAGAAAATAATATCCGTCACCAATAGATCCAGAAAGTTTCATAGCCTTAACCCAAGGGAACCTTTCCTTGATAATAGGAACTTTTTTTAATAGACGCTTATACGCAATCTCTTGAAATACGTTTTCAAGCTTTTCATTACTATCATTTCCGCTCACAACTCAAACCTCCCAAAATAAGCCTTATAAACATTTTAAGAGAACATTAGGGAATATTAAGCGTAATGACAAGAAATTCATAATACGATTGGCCCTCTTCTCCGTTTTTCCTCAAATTCTTCTTTCTCTACAGCCTTAAAAGATGGCCCATAGATTATTGTCATTATTTCTTCAATCAGTCTTACTACTTTTGCTTTTTCTGAAATATCAATCTTTATAAAAGGCACATGATACCCTGTTTTTTGTGAAATTCTATCTGCGAACTTTTGAGCTTCAACCATACTAACCTCATGTTTTTCAAAGATATCCTCAGCTAACCCTATCCATCCTATTAAGGCAATTGGGGTTTTTTGTTTTGCGCTAAAAATTTCGTCAATAAACGCACTTAACCCTTCGAAGGTTTCTCGTCTATTCATATTAAATATCAAAAAAATAACATCGGCTTTCTCATAATATTCTTTCCTAATATTTTCGCGTTTCCTATCAGATGGTAAAATATAAGCATTAACACGGGTAATAAATGGCATTTTCTCAAATCTAACATTAAACGTAACATATGAAACATCATTTAAACGTAAAGCAGGTTTAGGGGATATTCCTTTAAAAACCTCACTCTTTCCAGACCTAGCTGTACCAACTACAACAACATTTAAAATATTTTCTTTAGACATGTTTTTTCCCTCAAGTTCTAAGTAATAAATAAGCCATTAGTTATAAATGATACTTCAATTATTAAAAAGATATCTTTTTATGCGTTTATTCATCATGAACTTACATCTAGAGGTGTATCTAATGGAAATAAAAGCCATAATTTTTGACTTAGATCAAACGCTCATATACACTCTTAGACGCTTCTATAAGGTTTTTAATAATACACTTAAGAGATTTGTTAAAAAGGAAGTATCATGGGATATTTTTCTTAAATATTATAACAAAGATGACCTAAACTTGTTAATAGAGAGCAATGTAAATCCTGTCGAATTTTGGCAATACTTCAGAAAGATATATTCAACTTTTATAGATCCAGAGGATAGACTTGTAGAGGGTGCAACTGAAATCTTAGAATACTTAAAGAACAAAGGTTACAAAATCTTTGTTACGACTGGTAGAGAGGCGAATCAGTCAGATATTTGGAAAGAACTTGAATACTTTGGTATATCAAAATTTGTTGATAATGTCTTTACTTTAAGTCAGCAAGACCCAAGACAGGAAAAAATACTGTTTTCTAAAGAGGGTCTTATTAGTTATATCCTTAAGAAATATAACTTAAAACCACAAGAAGTTTTATTTGTTGCAGATTATTGGGTTGATATGGTATCTGGAAAGAAGACTAATGTTATAACGGTTGGTATTATTACAAGTCATGAAGATGCGGAAAAATTGAAAAAGCATGGAGCAGTGTTTGTAATAAGAAAATTAGGAGAAATCAAAGATATAATTTCTAAGTTAGAAAATAGCAATAAGTCATAAGAGAAAATAATAGAGATGATAAATATGTCGTCAGAGGAGTATCATATTGTTAGAGTAGGGAAGGGAGGCCTAACAGATAATGTAGTCAAAGAGATAATGCGGCAACTTAAAGAAAAGAAAATAATCAAAGTCAAGTTTATGAAAAGTATAGTTTCCAATAAAAAACAGTTTAATGAAATTGTAGACAACTTATTAAAAAAATTACCTAATGCTGTAATAAAGAAAAAAGTGGGACATACTGTTGTTATAGCATTAAAAGGATAATGTTAATCGGTCCTAACCAGTTCGGCCTTACGCTTCTCTTCTAGAAACTTACTAAGAAAAACTCTTTTTCTAACAATTTCGGCAACTTTCTGCTCATTCCCATGCTCGTTTTCACAGATATATATAACCTCATCAAATACTTTGAATCCTTTTTTTATTATTTCCTCAGGGATTACTTCTAATTTTTGAATTGCTTCTAGCAACGAATTGATGAGAATGTTAAGAATTCTAACCTTTGAAAAGGAGGATACACCTGGATACTCAAGTAACACTTTTGCTTTTTCAAATGATAAATGTAAATTATCCAGCGCAACTTTCGATTCGTACGTTGTACTTATGATTTTTCTGTGATAATTGAGAATTGATATATATAGATCGGGATGCACCCATCCACCCATGAGATACATATGAATGATTGGCTCTTGTAGAGTTACTATAGTTTGTAAGTTCTTGATTCTATCAACGGTTCTTTTAATAAGAAATGTATTATATCCTAAAATGTGTGTTATGGACGACATTATTAAAAGATAGCTTGAAAAATCATGCGTTTTTATGTCATCTATTTTTTCTGGAGATAAAACTCTAAGATAGTCAAGGAGAATCATTATATATGGATTTACTTCATTAATTACTGCATAGTATTTAGAAAGATAATCAAAGATCTCCAGACCATCAAGAATCATTATACTTTCAGAGATATGCTGTGTGGCGTTTAAAGTGAAGAGTTCTTCCAAGAATAAGTTAATTATGTCTTTTATACTTTTCATAAATTCTATATAATCATCTTCTGGGAGATATACTATTGAAGTCCAAGCAACAGTTAGAATCGCTGAAGCAAGTTCAAAATATATAGATACCGAGAAGGATTTGATGAAACGAACAATTAGTTCTTTCTCAAATGGTAACGTTTCTCTGAAGAGTTTAGCATTATTCTCTATCTCATCAAGAGTAAAGCCGGGTGAATTAATTGAAGCTATAAAGGCATATAAATATTTGAGATACTTAAGCACATGTATAAAGAGTTTTGTACTTAAATCAATTTGCTTATCCATAGGTAAAGTTTTCATTTTTTCTGTATTTAACGATAAAAGCATTTGCTTTTTCGCCTTCAATTTATTATAGTTGTCTATATATTCATCTTTATATTTGGATAAAACTTGCTTTATCCTGGATGGTATAGGCTTAAAATATATATTCTTTCTGCACTCACCAATATCCCTTAAGAAGATACACCATTCTCTTAGCAGTTCTGATTTACCCTTAAAGTATTCAGCAAGATGCATTGATAAGTTAGGTAGATCGTATCTCAGTGGAACCGCAACTATAGCATAAAGATCACGAATTAATGGATCATCTATCTCATCAAAACGGACAATTAACTCGTGTTCTATTGCTTTTAAGGAATAATTAGACACGAGATATCTTGCTGGTTCATCGGATAACAAACTTAAGTATTGATTAAGTATATTCTTCATGTATACTAGTATTTCTTTCTTTGTTTCTACGGAGTTTAGAGTTTCACGAATAGCAGATATTGATGGAACATTCTCTGTGGATGGGAATAATCTATTTAATATACTCATTTTCACAAAAAGCAACTTAGCGATATGCCCGTAGATACCCAAGTCAAAATACTGCAATAATGCAGGGAGTACACCAGATATGTCCCCCTTATATATTTCTCTAATTAGTTTTTTTAGCTCCCCACGCGAGTCTCTAGGACGCTCCTTCTTTATAGCATCACGTACTAATTTATCAAATTCGGATATTTTTCTAATTATTTTCTCTTTCTCCAATTCAACTTTATAATTAATTTCAGCAATTTCATCCATCAGCTTAGTATCCAATAACTCAAAATATAAATCTTCGAGAATTTCCTTAATTTCACCAAACTTTGGCATAAGGATTCTCACAGATTGACTTTTAATCATCTCAGAAAGTTCATTTAGCTCACTACTCGGTAGATAACTTCCATCAACAAGTTTTGGGTGAAACTTGAAAAACTCCTCTAGTTGAGGGACTATATTGTTGATAAATAATTTTGTAGTTATATCACCTTGATCAGAAACTACACCTAACATCACACGGCTATCGGGTAACTTAGTAAATGTTAACTCAAGATTTCGGAATTCAATTTTATGAAAATTACTACCAAATACCTCCTCAGAGACCGAAATTAAAGCAGAAAGCATACCAGCTATTAAAGTTTTATCTAGTGCTATCTTTATCTTTTGCAAATCTTCCCATAATATTAATGTCCCACGTTCTTGAACCAATAGTACACTATAAATCAAATTGTTACCCCCACAAGATAAACAAGATACAGTTCGACTTATAATATTTTAATTATTATTAATATATTGTTAATTACAAGGTAGATATTTTTCTTTCTAGCAAATATAATTTATTGCTATAAATAAAACTTTTCTTAATAAAAAATAGAAAGAATTATATCTAACTAAATCACCTCTTGGAGCAATTCCAAACCCTTTTATACTTAAATTTCATTATATTTCAATGGTGGAAATAATGGAATTCTTCGACTGGGATAAGGTAGTTCTGGAAATAAAGAGAGCTATTTTTAACTTGGAAAAAGCTTCAAAAAGTATGAAAAGAGCTACTCCATATCCATACACTGATAAAAAAGTAGGTGATAAATTAAATACCGCATATAGCTCCTTACATGAGGCGGTGAGTAAAATACAGACCTTGGTTCAGATATCACCCACTCCAATTGCAAACTCCATTTTACAAAGATTGTTAGCTGATTTCAATATAATGGATGTTAAAAAATACACTGGAATTACCCGAGAAGAGATTGTTCAAATTATAAGAGATCTTGAGGGTCTATTAAAAGAGATCCCTAAAGGAAAAGTCCCTATTACACCAGCTCCTAGTCCACAAGCTCCAACTGGACCTATGTCAGTTTTACCACCAACACCACCTCAGCCATCAATACCAGCTAGGCCAACACCTCAAATAACAACCCCAGCACCAATGCGTAGAGCCCCTCCTGGAAAAAAGTACTGTATAAAATGTGGAGCTCCTATCCCAGAAACAGCAAGATTCTGTCCCTACTGTGGCGCTCCTCAGCCAGTTAGGCTTGGATGATCCAAAATTCGCTAATTATTTATTTTTATATTTTCTTAGGAAGAAAAAAAGAAAAAATGAATTACCATTTAGGTTCTAAAACTACCTTAGCAGCTTTTTTCTCAATTATAACTTGCATACCCTTATCAAATTCTTTCATTGGGAATTTATGAGTTATAATGTGTTTCAGTTTTTCTCGAAACTCTTTTATTTTAAGTAAACCTTTAACTTGATACCATGTTTCATACATTCTTCTTCCTACGATGCCATAAATTTTTATTCCTTTGAACACTATCCAATTATTTATATCAATTTCAACATTATGAGACTGCAGTCCAAGTATAGACAGTCTTCCTCCAGGAGTCAATACTTGGAACGCTTCTTTTAAAGCTGATGTAGCTCCAGACATTTCAAATGCAATATCAACTCCTTGACCATTAGTAATATCTAAAATTTCTTTTACCACATTTGGAGTTTCATCCACATCGAAGACGTAATCAGCGCCCATTTTCTTTGCAAGTTCTATTCTAGTCTTATTACCTTTTTCCGTAGCTATTACCATAGCAGCTCCCAATGTCTTAACAACAGCAATAGACATTAGACCTATTGGACCGCAACCAAATACCCCAACAGTCTTTCCAGCAATATCTTCGATATTATCTGCCGGAAGAACCGTATGCACTGCGTTCCCGAGTGGTTCTTGAATTGATGCTAGTTCTGGTTCTAAATCTTTATCATTTATCCATGCATTTTCTGCTGGTATTGCAACATACTCCGCAAAAGCACCATCAATATCGACTCCTATAATTTTTGTATTAAGACAAACATGCTTTCTGCCAGTTCTACACTGATAACAGACATTATCAACTATATGTGTCTCAGCTGAAATAAAATCACCTTCTACAACATTAGTTACATTTTTGCCAACCTCTACAACCTCACCTGCAAATTCATGTCCAAAGATCAGAGGTATTTTCTTAATTCTGGATGCTGCCCATTCGTTCCATTCATATATGTGAACATCGCTACCACATATAGACGCCACCTTAACTTTAACAAGAATTTCATTATCCTTAATTTTTGGAATGTCCGTCTCTATTATCTCTGCTCCAGGACCTCTTTTTGTTTTTGCAATCGCATACATAAAAGTCACCTTCGGATATCTATCTAAGAAAAATGAATTAAAACAAGCTTAAATACTTGTGTAAAAATCTAATAATAAAAAATTAGAGAACCCTTAAAAAATTGTATTTTATAGCGATTTTCAGTGATATGTAAATTATTTTGTGAAGGTAACTTGTTTTTCTATTTTGTCAAGAAGATAAATTACGTAATTCTCAAAGTCTTTAAGTAATTTATCAACAACTAAATTTTCTGGTGGGTCCTTCTTGATCAACATATATATTCTTCTAAGGAATTTTATGTTCTCAAATACTCTTTTCTTATCTTCAGGTATATTACTTTCGTCAACGCTTATTCTTAATTCCTCTGGGTACTTTATAGCAAAATATTCCGACTTAATCTCTTGTCCTCCGAAACTAAATTCAATACCATAAATACTTACTTCTTCAAACTGATGGATAAACGGTAATATCCTAGCGATTGTCATGACAGAAGGAGCTTGACAACCAGCAATCACTTTGTTATCTTCAACATTTATAACTAAGTATAAATCAAATGTTTGCTCAGACTCGTACTCATTATAAAAGATCTGAAGAGATTGCCTACCCTCTAAGGTCAGCTCAATGCGACCTTTTACTTTCTTCTTTACCATTTTAACTAAATCAACATACCATCTTTGAATTTTATCCCCTGGGACTTGTTCTAAAGTATAATCACCAAGTATTAAGTCAAGCACATCTTGTATCTTAAGCTTTGAGTATTTATCTTCTTTTTTCTCTTCCTTTTTTCTTCTGAAGAAGGGCAAGATAATCCCCCTTAATACATTTACCAATTTATATCTTGTTAAAGTAACAACAACTATATAAAACTACATCCTAAGAATACTAATTTATTCGTATAGATAGAAAAGTGCATTATTAGCTTGAAAAATATCTTATATAACTAATAAATAAAATAAGTAATACTGCTTCTTTTAAGATTCTTTATTGAAGAAATAAACTCACTCAAGTGCGGAAATTCTTTGAAGAAGCATTCCCTCGATAGTGATAGGTTTTAACTGCATAGCCAATGTATGAGCATATGATAGCTTTGTTTCACTTTCCGCGTATATGGTTATTATTGGATCACCTTTCTTAACTTTATATCCTACTTTTCCATGAAGCTTTACTCCAGCCCCTTTATCAATTGGTGCGCCAGCAACACGAGCAATTTTCTTTATAGCTGTGTTATCAACACGGGCCACATATCCGTCTGCGGGACTATATAATGTAACCGATTTATCCCCAATAGGTATATCTTCTGGCTTAATATTTGGGTCTCCACCTTGAGCTTCAATAATCTCTCTCATCTTCTTCAGTGCTTTTCCACTAAAAAGAATCTCTTTAGCTATTTCTTCTCCACGCCCTCTATGGGCCAAACCACCCATTTCTAAGAGGATCCCTGATAAAGATGTTGCTTTTTCAATTAATGATGTCGGGCCATTTCCCATTAGAGCTTCTAAAGCTTCTTTTGCTTCTAAAGCAGGACCTACTGTGTGACCCACTGGTTGACCTCCATAGGTTATTCCACATTCTACTGTAATACCTAATCGTTCTCCTAAGGCTACAAAATCTCTTGCAAATAGTCTTGCCTCTTCCATCGTCTTAACCTTAGCACCTGCGCCTACAGGAATGTCTAAAACAAGAAAATTCACACCAACGGCTAGTTTTTTAGACATTATTGACGCCATAACCTGACTTCTTGGATCTAATGAAAGAGGATACTCTACCCTTATGATCATATCATCAGCAGGAGCTATATTTAAAGCTCCACCCCATACTATTGCACCCCGTACCTTTTTTGCTATTTTTTTAAGTTCGGCTGCTTCAAATTCAACTGGAGCTAAGACCTCCATTGTATCTGCAGTGCCTGAGGGGCTTGTAATAGCTCTGCTACTAGTTTTAGGAATTAACAAACCAGCTGCTGCAACTATTGGAACTATAAGGAGAGATACTTTATTCCCGGGTACTCCACCAATACTATGCTTATCAAAAACCATTTCATCGAATTCTATCTTCTCGCCAGTATCAGCCATAGCACGAGATAAATATTCAATCTCATCTAAGCTCATACCTAAATATTTTTGAGCAATAGCAAAAGCAGCTATTTCCAATTGACTGAGATTACCCTCTACAATATCTTTTATTATTGCATAGATCTCCTCTTTTGTTAGTGCTTTACCCTCCATTTTCTTCTTAATATAATCTGCTGAAATTGGAGGGGATGCTATATCAACAAGAACCACATCATCATCTTTTAAATCTAAGTCCTCTGCAACATTTTTAAATATACCGATTTTACCTGGAGGGATAAAAGTCTCAGTTATTTCAACTAAACATGTTGCACCTTCTTCTCCCTTAATGATCTTAATACGATCATGCAGATGAACCCCTAATGATTGGGAGTCCTTTTTGTTCAATACTGCAACTCTGTTATTGCTACTGATATCAAGAACCTTAACTTGCATTTTCTTAGACGTGACATTCACCCCGATCTAATTTATTACAAAAACTTATATGTAAAGGTAATATTTACAGATAACAACTGATGTAATAAAATTTACGCTTATATTGTCATATATCATCTAATTATCGAGTCAGAAATGGTGATAATAGTGATAAAAAATGACAACAATACGAGAATTATCGAATTGAAAGACATTGTTTTAAAATTTATTAAAGAAAGGAACTGGGAGAGATATCATAGGCCTAAGGATATTGCAGTATCAATTGCTATTGAAGTAGGCGAGTTGCTTGAACTTTTTCAGTGGAAGACCAATGATGAAATAGACGAGCTTTTGAAGGATCAGAAGTTTAAAGATAGTCTAAAAGATGAAATGGCAGATATAATGATATATTTACTTAGCCTCGCAATAAACACAAATGTAGACATCGCCGAGGCTGTTTTTGATAAGATGAAAAGGAATGAAGAAAGATTTCCGATTGAGCAATTTAAGGAATAATAAGTATAATATTAATGGTGAGAGCATCATGGAGTGGACATCAATAGTACTTGAGCGAGGGAAATGTGCGTGGGGAAGATGTTATTTTTGTGGTTGGGGTAAAAAAGTAGTAGAAAAAAGTATTGAGGATGTTAAAAAGGATTTTGATACACAAATCTCCAAAAAGAAAGGATACAGCAAATTAAAAATTTTCAGTTCAGGAAGTTTCCTTGATGATAATCAATTTCCTAAGGAATTAAGGGAATATATTTTTTGCAGACTAAAAGAGTTAGGATTTAAAGAAGTTATTATTGAGAGCCGTGTTGAGTTTATTACAAAAGATAAGATATTAGAGCTTAAGAAAGTTGCTGATATCAAATTTACAATAGCTATAGGCCTGGAAGTTGCTGATAACGATGCTCTAAAGATTCTAAATAAAGGATTAACTTTGAAGGTACTTGAAGAGAAAATCCAACTTCTAAAAGAAAATAATATTGGGGTAAGATTATATGTCTTAGCAAATCCACACCCTAAATTAAGAGATATCGAACTTGTAAACAAGACCGTTGAGTATGCATTAAGATTTGCAGATTCGGTGGTTGTGATTAACACATATCCTCATGTAAATTCTCAACTATGGGAGGACTGGATAAAAGGGAGATGGAGACCTCTATCAAAAGAAGAATTCAATAAAATTGTGGAGAGATGGAAAGATTTTCCAAATGTAGAATTTGACTTCAATAATTTTGCATTTATACCAAAGTTTCCTAAAGAGAAAAGAGTAAAACTTAAAGGAGTAGGGCATGAGTTTCTTGTTCATCCGTATTATGAAGTATGGCAAGATTTTCTTCAAAGAATCTATGAACCCCCTAAAGGAAAAGAGTATGTACTATTTTTGCCATGTGCATATGTTAAACCATATACAAAATCTAAAACTTGGAGAGCTATTTTAAGGGGGATATCAGGATATCCCTTTTTCAAGAAACTTCATATTATAGCTATTAGCTCCCCAGGCGTTATTCCATACGAGTTCATAAATTACTACCCGTTTAACAATTACGATTGGCCCGAGTGGCTTGAGACTAAAGAAATAAAGAGAGAATACATAGACGTTACCAAAAAGAGAATAAAGAAATATATAGGTGCCCATTATAACCATTACAGGAATATATATTTCGCTTACTTTAAATTAGATGCCGAAAGCCTAATAGCATTGAGGCAAGCTTTTGAAGAACTAAGAAATGAAGGTTTTAATATTCAGCTGATTGAGTGTTTATCCGAAGATACTTATAAAAAAATAAGAGAAATAGATTATAAACCATTATTAGCGCATCCTGAAGCAATTAATGATCTGAAAAAATGTCTAAAGGATTTCTTTATGAGAAAAAATACTAATAGATAAGTGGAAGCTCAATAGGCTTTTCGTCGGTTGAAATGGGAGCATCTGATTTTTCAATAGCTTCAAGGACATCCTTTGGTAATATGAATAGTGATTTATGAAGCTCTGGATAATAGAATTTTGTTGTAACGCCTCGTTCATGCATTCTTTTCTCTATTTCTTTCTCACTTATTGTTAAGGGATCAACAATTTCAGATGCAGTAACATAACCCCAAAGAAATCCAAATGAGGGAACATACGCTTTATATGGGCGAGTTACTTTGAAGACGGCAGATAACGTTCTAAGTATGCTTATAAAAAAGTATTGATACACATAGAGACTTTCAGCGTGGGTTACTATGGCACCGTCATCTGCAAGCTTACTTTTCACTAATTGATAAAATTCTTTTGTATAAAGATATCTCGATGGACCAGATGGATCAGTAAGGTCTATTATAATGAAATCAAAAATTTCAGTAGTCTCTTTAATAAATTTTCGTCCGTCATCAATTATTACTTTAACTCTAGGATCGTCAAAGGATTTGCCCAACGTGGGGAAATATTTTTTAGAAAATTCTATGACCTCACGATCTATGTCAACAAGGATTACTTTTTCTACTATAGAGTGTTTTAAAACTTGCCTAAGTGCGCCGCCATCTCCACCGCCAATTATTAGAACTTTTCTTGGATTCTCGATAGACAACATGGTAGGATGTACCAGTGCTTCGTGATAAATATATTCGTCGTAGGAAGAAAATTGGACTAGACCATCTAAGACTAGAACCTTGCCAAATAGAAGACTTTCAAATAGGTCAATACGCTGATATTTTGTTTCACCCGAATAAAGTATCTTGCTTACGTTGATAAGTCGACTGATACCATACATTGATTTTTCAATGAACTGAAATCGTCCAACTTCAGCTTCAAATGCCCATTTACTATTTTTTGTTATCATGTCATCACCTCAAAAAGTAATTAGAAAACTTGATTGGCATAATTTGTATATTGAGGTTTGCTCTCGCTGCTTATCACTGGAGGAATTAACCCTCGTTTTAGCATCATAACTTGAACTTGCGCTGGCTTAAGCTCATTTACAATATAGTGATAAGCGTTCCAAGTGCTTTTTTCATCTTTGCAGGTAAAAATATCAATAGCTGCATATCCATATTCAGGCCAAGTATGTATCATTAAATGCGACTCGGCAATTATAGCCAGCACTGTAACACCTTGCGGCTCATATTTATGGGTATGAACACTTAGCAGAGTTAGTCCCGCATATTCAATAGCTCGCTTAAGCAAATCTGCTAGATATCCTGCATCATTTAAAATCTCAAAGCTTAAGCCATTTAACTCCGCTACTACATGCCAACCTAATCCTTCCACATCTACCACCTCGCATTAAGTTTTTGCTACAAGACAACATAACTAACCACCTCACAAACAATATAAAGGATCCAAAAAATCTTTGAGAGAAAAAGATTGTAAAAAACTTATTTTTCATAGAAGAAGACAAAAAGTTATTTATAATAAGGTCTAAGGATTTAAAAACGTCATTGCGGGGTATCTTATACCAATTTTTGCCTGCATGGCACTGTAATAATCTCATTCCCCACATTTTTGTATTATAAAAAATGTTTTTTTGCGATTATTTTCAAATCCGAGACTTACTTATATATTTTTTCCTTTATTAATTTTTTTAATCAAATATTTCCTGAAAAAAACAGAAAATAAATCTTTAATTTGTTTTAAAAAATATAAAAGTGAATAAAAATAGAAAAAACTAAAAAAGAACCTTTTATTTTTAAAGAAAACAGTTAATATACCACGAATTGAAGAATCAAGACATTCTTTTCATTATTCTCTTATATATCCGCTCTTTTTTTCTTCGAATAGTCATTAAGTGCTTTCGTCTTTCTCTATCCAAACTTATTGGTTTTAATTGCCAAAGATAATGTCTAATAAATTCTCTTGCCTTTTTTAAGCCAGCAAAATATGGATACTTATTTTTAATTTCTTCAATACCGATTCTTCGCCCTTCTATATCCTTTAAAAACGATTTAACTATTCTTGTCAAATGGCGTGTGATTTCTAAATACTCATCATACTCCTTACTAGTGAGATTTTGTTTTGATGGAAGTTCGTCGCATAGATTCTTTAACATTATAACTTTTTTGACTAAGAAAACTTTTTCAGGAATTTCTATGTCTGAATCTTTATCTATCTGTCGAAGTTTTTTCAAAAATAAGGAGTACTCATCTTGCATAACAATCCCTATTTAATTTTAGAAATACAAAATTAAAAAGCATTATGTTAATTTATCTATAAAAAAGAAAAAATTAAGAGCGTTTTTTCACTATTACCACTACAACAATTACTATTACAATGACAACACCTGCAGCTATGCCTATAAGTGTCCAATCAACTCCAGGAGCTGCTGCCTCAACAGTTAATGTTGCACTCTGGATGCTAAATGTCTCATAATTACTTGCAGAGATTGTAGCATTGAATGTATAAGTCCCTGCTTCATCAGCCTTGACAGTCCAGTTAGCTATTACTGACTCACCCGGTTCAATATCACCAAGTATAGCTGTATCGGATTCGTTAACCAAAGTTAGACCTTCTGGAACCTCTATCTTGACTGATACATTCTCTGCCTTTAATGAACCGTCGTTTGTAACTTTTACACTCACAGTGAACTCAGCACCCTCAGTAACAGTGCCTGGTAATATGAAACTAGCAGTTAGATGAGGTGTTGGAGCAATTCCTAGTAACCACTCAATCGTGTTTCTTACGAATACTTGATTATTCTCCCACCAAGTAGCATAGTTTCCATCACTTCGAAGTATATAAGTGCTACCATATGCAATTACTTTACCGCCATTAGTATTCTCATATGCAGCAACGCCTATAATGGAGCCGTTATCCCATGTAATAATAGTTCCATTATCAAGTCTAACAAATGCATCTTCGTCTCCTAATAGGACTGGAATTGCATTGCCACTAAGTTTAAGACCAGTACCATCGTACCATACTTCAGTAACACCAATCTTTAATCTATTAGCCACATCATTGTCTGCCCATTCATATAGTTTTGGCCAATATGCATTACCATCAATGTTATTTGTTGGGTCTTCTATGTCTGCATCATACCAGTAGATACCCCAATCTTCAGTTATTTTATTCATGTATTCAGGATAGAAGTAGCTATACCAGTTTCCAGCAAGTAATAGTTTACCACCATTATTAACAAAATCTTTCAATGCTACGGCTTCAGTATCTGTTACAGCATCTTCAGGGTTCGGTAATATATAAATCTCAGCAGCCGCTAATAGATCACTTGTAATAGGCTCTTTGTTGATAATGACATTTCCATATTCTTCTAGTAAATCGATGAAATCAGATAACTTATCTGGATCAAAGTATTGACCATGCGCATAATCAACAATTATTGCTTTCTGTACTAGAACTTTCACAGTAATCGTATCTTCAACAGAACCTCCGTCCTCTGAGGTAATATTCACTGTAAATGTGTAATCTCCAGCTGCAGAAACTGTGAATTTCCATTTAACAATTGCATATTGAGATGGACTCAAATCGCCAACATCAGCTGTTAGGTTATCAGTAGTAGAGATATTTTCTGCAGGAGGTGTTACTTTAGCTACTATGTTATGTACTGATAAGTCAGCTATATTAGTGATATTAGCAGTTATGTTAAATTCATTGGATACAGTAAGAAGCACAACCGATGGTTCTGCATGCAATTCAAGCGTTAGATCAGGAATTATCTCAACTTCAATAGTCTTTGTAATATTACCGCCTAGCGTGCTATTAACTTTAACTATAATTGAATATGTTCCTGGCACACTACTGTTAAATATTAAAACATATTCTCTTGAATCTCCTGGTGCAAGGTCACCGATAGTATATTCCGTCAGGTTGTATGTATTTATCTCTGCAGGGAAGGTTACTGTTAGGTTAACATTTGTTGCATTTACACCGCCAAAGTTGCTGACAACCACTGTTAAAGTTCCATTGTTTCTCATAGGCAATTCTTCAGGAGCTGAAACATCCATATATAGAACCGCAGACTTTCTTATCAGTTCTCCTTCAAGCCAACCCATTACATTCTCAATGAATTCTTTATTTGTTGCAAAGTAGTCATAGCTATCCCAAAATACGCTACTAGATCCTATGGCGAATATTCTTCCACCATCTTCAAGGTCAACAGCGGCAGCAGCAATAACATCAGAACCATTAGCAATTATAGTATCAGCCTGCATAGCATAGGTGTTGTTTGGAACCGGATCCTCGTCTCCAAGGAGTATCTTCACTGCACCCTTTGCCTCATCGACGTCAAGAGCACCACCTTCATATTGAACAACAGATACATTCTCTGAAAGTAGATCCGCTAAAGTATTATTTGCAAATACTCTTAAGTATGGGTATCTTGATTTACCAGTATTATTGTTTTCGTCATATATTGTTGACTTCAAGAATGTTATTCCGTACCCTGCGGTTATTTCATTGTAATCACTATTATTGCTCCAGTAGTACTCCCTGTTGGCTGCAAACAATACAGCACCGCTCTTATTCTCTATGAAGTCCTTTATGGCACCAATCTCATCTTGTGTCAGGTGAGTATTTATTGAGAATATTATTAGAACGTCTGCAGCAGCTAGGAGTGATTTTGATATTGGATTCTTGCTAATAATGACATTCTCTTTATGAGCTTTTAACATATCTATAAATTGAGAGCATATGCTACTCGTGAAGTATTGATCATGGCTCTCATCAAAGACTATAGTTACAAACTCTTCGAAAAGCCAGTCAACAACATTTCTAGCAAATTTTTCATTATCATACATATGGATATAGTCTCTATACCATTTTGCAGTATCATTTGCGAAGACCTTAGAAGAGCCAGACGCAAAGATACGCCCACCATCTAGAAGGTCTACAGCTGCAAACGGTATTACGTTGCTTGCATTTGCAAGAATCGTACCTGCTTCATCAACAGCATATGTGTTATTTGGAACGGGATCACTGTCACCAAGACCAACAGCAAAAGCTTTACCAGTTACATTAAGTGTACCGCCATTAAATACAACTTCAGACACACCCTCTGTCATAAATACGGCATCTGGGGTTTCGTTATTGAATACATGAATTATTGGCTCATAAGCATTGACATATCTATGATCATCTTCGTCCATTATTTCAGAATCATAGAAGATTATTCCGAACTCACCAGTTATCTTTGTAAGGTTTACTGAATAGTAATTATACCAGTCACCCATTATAAGCAATGAGCCTCCATTTCTAATGAAGTCTTTTATGGCGTCGATTTCCTCATCATAAAAATCTTTGCTTGGATTAGGAATTATAAGAACGGATGCATTTTCAAGATCATCTATTGTTATATTGTCGGTGTTTATAACAACATCCGCTCGCTCACTTACAATTTGTAGAAAGTCATAAAGTCGCATATGATCATAGTACTGATTATGCCCTTCGTCAAACACAACAATTGGCCTTTGAGACTCGCCTAGAGAGTCAACTTCTTTTGATACAATATGTTCGTGAAATGTTATTTCAGGTTGTGTTGTTGTAATGCTTGCAGTCATTGGCATTTTGTACATTGCAACTAATGGGGATAGCAAACTTAATAGTAAAATGACAATCAAAATGGAGCTTATATATTTTTTCATTTTCGTTACCCCACGGGTTATTATTAAAACCACGTTTTAGAATTACATAATTAGTAGGAGATATTTAATATTTTTTATCGCGATAGAGAACAAATATAATATTGAGAAGCCTAAAATTTTATTATTATTCAGTTATAGTTAGTAATTTTTCAGATTTCAGATTATAGTAGCTACCTTATTTTGATAATCTATAGGTTTATATGTATATATTATAGAACATAGTTAGAGGTACTTTAAAAATACGGTGCTAAAAGATGATTGGACATGTTAAAGTTATCAATCTTCAAAAAATATACCGAGTCCCAGAAAAAAGAAGTTTCTTAAAGAGGACATACAAAACAATAAGAGCTATTGATAATGTAAGCTTTGAAGTTAATCCTGGAGAAATTTTTGGCTTATTAGGCCCAAATGGAGCAGGGAAAACCACACTTATTAAAGTTCTAACAACATTGTTAATACCAGATAATGGAGATGCTTATGTTAATGGATATAATGTTTTGAAAGAGCCGTATAAAGTTCGGGCAACAATAGGAGTTATGTTGATGGGAGAGCGAAGTCTATACTGGAAATTAACTGGGAGAGAAAATCTTGAATACTTTGCGGCGCTTTATCATATTCCAAAAAATGAAATTAAGAGAAGAGTTAATGAAATAATAGATTTTGTAGGCATTCAAGACTTTGCGGATAGACTTGTTGAAACTTACAGTAGTGGGCAAAAGATGCTTCTTGCTTTTGCAAAAGCGCTCATAAATGACGCTCCCATCCTTTTTTTAGACGAGCCAACAATTGCAATGGATCCAAATAGAGCTATGGAAGTTAGAGAGCTTATAAGAAAACTAAACGAGAAATATAAGAAGACGATATTTCTTACAACACATTTGATGAATGAGGCCGATACGTTATGTCATAGAGTTGCGATTATAGACAAGGGAAGAATTGTTGCAATGGATACTCCCCAAAATTTGAGAGTGAATATTCCTCATAAAGGAGCTATTGAAATTGAAATACAAGGAAGAAATATACAAAATATTATTAACGAAATAAGGGATATCAATGGTATAGAAAAGATTGCATACTCCGCTATGAATACTGATCAAACTGTTTCTGTGAGAATACTTTGTGATAGCCCAAGAAACGTTTTACCTGATGTAATGAATGTTCTTATCTCACATAAGGAGATTTCTATAAGGTATATAAACCCAACTGAACCCACCTTGGAGGACGTCTTTATATATTATACTGGACGACGTCTTTCTGAAGATACAAGGGAGGAAGCATTGTGACTTGGAAAGAAAAAAACAAAATTGAGCCCATAATCACATTAATAATATACGTCTTTAAGATCCGATGGAAGCACATGATTAGATATAAAGGCTGGTTTGTAATATCACTCTTCATTCCAGTAATATTCGCGGCATTTCCAATTCTCATAGGGACAGCAATGGCAGGTAGTCCAGCAAACGCTGCAATGAATTTTCAAAGGAATGTAGGAACCAGTAATTATGCACTTTATATGTTAATAGGGACGGCTATTTGGACTTTGGCAATTGGAATTATGTGGGACTTTGGTACTTGGCTCAGAGATGAACAGCAGCAGGGCACACTAGAACAAATATTCTTAGCTCCAACTAGTATATTCTGGATTGCTGTTGGTTCATCGTTATTTGGCGTATTTCAATCATTATTGCAATTTGTAATTGTTATAATTGTAGGAGGTATTATATACCAAGTGATATTTGATATAATAACCCCAGCTTTTTTAATAGCGATAATATATATTATTTTGGGAATTATTCCATTAATTGGAATATCACTGGTGTTAGGGAGCATAGTTGTGAAATACAAAGAAGCCACCTCTCTTTTTAATCTTCTTCAGCCAATTTTTGGATTTTTAATGGGCATTTTTTATCCAATAACTGTTCTTCCGATGATAGTAAGGTATTTATCATATACGTTACCACTAACATATTCAACTAATGATGCTAGAGCTGTTTTATTGCATTTAAATTATATTTTTAATTTTTGGGTGGATCTTATCATACTATTATTGTTTGTCGTAATATGGCCTCTACTGGGACTATGGGAATTTTCAATTATTGAAAAAGAAGCAAAGAAGAAAGGTACTTTAGGAGCGTACTAATAATGAATACGGAATTAAAAAATGAAATATCTGCATTAATTACAATGACTAAAACTTTACTAAAGATATCAATGAGATATCCTTTAGACTTTACTGCTGGTTTCATTAGCCTGTTATTTTGGATACTTATGTTTTTCACAGCAGCTCTTGTTTTTGCTAGTCCTGAAAACTCAGCAACGAGTAGTTTCTATATAAATTCTATTACTTGGGGGATGATAATTTTCTTCTTTATCAATGATTTGGTATGGACCATGGGTGTCGGTATTAGATATGCCCAGATTACAGGTATTTTAGAACAAACATTTTTGACACCAAATAAAGAACATATATATCCTCTCTCAAGAGCCTTACGTTCTTTATTACTGACAATACCATTTAGTATTTGGGCATTACTTTTAATGGAGCTATTAACGGGTGCTGTAAGGATAGTGAATCCGCTATTAGGAATTTATATACTCATTATATCGGCTATTATGTTTATGGGTTTTGGGTTTCTTTATGCTGGATTAATAATTAATATAAAAAAGGCTCATACAATAACAGGGTTCTTCCAATTCATAATAATGATCTTTTGTGCAGTATTCTTTCCATTTAAAGCTCTTCCAGAACAGTTATTAATAATTTCAAAACTCATTCCATTTTCTTATAGTGTTGACTTATTTAGGACTGTTATTAGTGGATATCAGCCAGAATTGTTTCCCGAGAAAATAACTATTGGAATGTATTCAATTACATCATTTCAATTAGAGTTTTTAATAATACACATTTTTACTGTAGTCTTTCTGATCACGGGGTTTAAGTACTATAAGTATACAATAGAAAAAGCGAAACGAGAAGGCTCTCTTGGTCTATACTAACTAAAATTTTCACAGTTTTTATAACATATCAATGTAAGAAGATACCTTACGAATTATTGTTTCTGGCCGGTTGACTCTTTTTAACTCATTTAGAAGCTTAAGGATTAATTCATTAGGCAAGGTTTTGTCATGTCGAGAAAAAAATACAAGAATGTTATTTTTATGATCATTGATAAAAGTAAATCTAAGAGGAATATTATCAATCAATAAAGTAGCTTCCATATGCTCAATACTTAAAGAGAGTATAACTCTTTCAATAATGTCCATTAAGAATGATAATATTAGCTCATTCGGACGTAAAGATGCGATGACGAGTATGTTTTTCTTTTTATTAAAAACAGCAATTCCTTTGTTTGTGTCTTTAGAGATTTTATCATGATTAATTACATATTTGATGACTTTAAAATGATGTGATACAAATAGCTTATCTACTTGAGTTATTTTTGGTTGCCCTTCTTCAAAATGAATATAAACGACCAAATCATGATTATTTGAACATTTTGCTAATATTGGCACAGGAGCTTTCATCTTATTATAATAAGTTTTAATTTTTGGCAGATTTACAAATAAATTTATTATTGGTGTTCCACAAATCGGACACGAAAATGCTGGAAGCTTGTTACTATCGCTTTTACTCATATATATCACTTGAGAAATTGATATTGTTTTTTCTTTTCCAAATATTTAATAAAAGCAGCGGCATCATCACCCATGTATATATTATTAAATAGGAAGTATACTTCTTCTATGTTAAACTCTTGCTCGAAAGTCTTTAATTTTTCTATAAGGAAATCAAAGTCTTTTACTGTATACTTATAGTTATACATCCTATTTCCAGGTGGCATTCCATGAAGCCTAAAGTACATAATTTTATTTTCAACATGAAGTGGATCGTTTGCAAATGGATCAACTATATGAATTATTTTCAACCTTTCACAGATATCTTTAATTATATCATCCTTCCAATCCTTTCCACGGGGTTCCCATCCTAGAATTAAACCATCACGATCAATTTGCGAGAAAAAAGTCTTCATGTTTGAGATATTATCATCAGTCGGTTTGAAAGACGAGGGGGTTTGAAATACACAAATTTTTGACCCTAAAATCTTGCATGCTTCTTTAGTTATATTCCAAGCATCAATAACAACTTTATGATTTCTAAAATATCCTGCATTGCGCAAATCTTCATCGCTGAGAGAAATCTTTGCTTTTCTATAAGTTGGTGATGTGGATGGGTGTGTTATAATCTGCCATGCCTTAACGGAAAACTCGAAATCCTCTGGTGCTGACTCCCTCCATCTTCTTAGTGTTGTTGGCTTAGGAGGTTTATAGAATGTTTGCTGCACCTCGACTAATTTATATTTATTAAAATATTTTGACATACCACCCGGAAAGCCACAACATCCAACTTTTATTATCATTACAATCCCCTATAGTTATTTCTTACTAGCAGTTAAATATAAGAATATCTCACAATTTAGATTCCCTTTTCTTAGATAAATTCCAATTTTCAAGTCTATATTATTAAGCTTCTTAATTATTTTATTTGTAAGTTGAATTATTTCAGAAATGGATATCGTACTAGGAACTATAAATAGTAGGATGCCTCTTAATAAAGAGTATTTATTTAAAAATGCACAATTAATTTTTTCAATATTATTTATAACAAGCTTACTTGCTCTATAAACATCCAAACTTTGTTTCCTTGAGATATATTTCGAGAAAAAACCAATATTGGTGTTTTTATGTAATGAGATAAAGTCAGCTAAAGTGACATCCATAAAACCAAAAGTATGTAGTGCAAAAACTATAGTATTTAAGAAAGAAAAAATAATGTTTGTAGCCTTTGTTATATTTCCATTTGTTCTAAAACAATAAAATGTAATATCCGAATAAGATTCAAGAAATTTATCATTTAATGGTTGTCCAGTGTTAGAAGTAATGAGAGCTACAACATTACCATTTATGACTAACTTACTGCTTCTGAAAAAATGTTGAAGCAGCTCATTCTCATGTTCACTAAGAAGAATTATTGATAATACATTTTTTGAGAACACCTTTTGTAGGGATTTATCATTCTTGAGTCTAAAAATATCATCATATGAGAAAAAATAAATCTTACTTATTCTTCTTTTTAACTTATAAGATAGTAACTCCGAACTACTATCAAACGGCAGTACAATTATATTTGTATTACTGCTCATGATAGCCACCATACTTTGAAGATATTACATTATTCGCAATATATCTATATTGGTGATATACATGTATTTTAATTCTCTCAATTGGAAAATATTCAAGTTTGAAAAAGTAACATCGACAATGGATGTTGCAAAAGATATTGCGGAAAAAATAGATCATCCAATTTTTGTTGTAACCGCACAAGCCCAAAGTCGTGGTAAAGGAAGAAAAGGGCGCTTTTGGTATTCACCAGAAGGAGGTCTTTGGGTAACTATTGTTTTACGGGGGGTTATTCCCAATACTAAAATTTTTATGATCCCCTATTTAGTAGCGGTTGCTACGGCAGAAACTATAAATTACTATTCGTGCGGTAAGAGAGTATCAATTAAATGGCCAAACGACATTCTGATCGAAGGAAAAAAGGTTGCTGGGATTCTTATAGACTCAAGGGAGTCATGTAGATGTGATTTTCAGGATGTGTTTATTGGTATTGGTATTAATATTAATAACCCAGTAGGAAATAGAAAGGATTTAAGAGATACAGCAATTTCACTTTCAGAAGTATGTAAAAAAGAATATAATATATCTGAAATTCTTGATTTTCTTCTCAAAAAGATTAATATATTACTAATTGAATTCATACGAAAAAGAAGTAAACCAGATAAACTCTTTGACCTATGGAAAAAATTTGATATTACTTTAGGAAGAAAAATTAGTGTTGATATGGAAGGTAAAAAAATTATAGGTCGTGCAGTAGATATTGATTATAATGATGGTGGTCTCATTTTTGATATCGATGGTAACGTTATAAAAATTTATGATTATGTTTCAATTAGAATTTTAGAAGAATAAAGCTGGTGTTACGATATATGAGTTACGAGGAAGATAGCTTTCCAACATACGAAGAACTTGTAGAAGAATTAAGAAAAAAGAAAAAAAGGGCTGAACTAGGCGGTGGTCCAGAAAAGATTAAGATTCAGCATAAAAAAGGAAAACTGACTGCTCGAGAGAGAATAGAGCTCTTATTAGATGAGGGAAGTTTTGTTGAGCTTGATAAGTTGGTTGAAACAAGAGTACGCTACTTTGGTCTAGAGGAAAAGAAAATCCCCGGAGATGGTGTGGTCACCGGCTATGGTACTATTGATGGTCGCTTAGTTTTCATATATTCTCAGGATTTTACCGTTATGGGTGGATCACTTGGAGAAATGATGGCAAAGAAAATAGTAAAGATTATGGATTTAGCACTTGAAGTCGGAGCACCAGTTATAGGAATAAATGACTCTGGTGGAGCAAGAATCCAAGAGGGTATCTTAAGCTTGGGAGGGTATGGAGAAATATTTTACAGAAATGTTATCGCCTCTGGCGTAATTCCTCAGATTTCTTTGATAATGGGACCTTGCGCTGGAGGAGCTGTCTATTCTCCCGCATTAACAGATTTCATAATAATGGTTAAGAAGACAAGTTATATGTTTGTAACTGGACCGAAAGTTACGAAGGCTGCTATAGGCGAGGATGTAACTTTTGAGGAACTCGGTGGGGCTTTAGTACATGCAGAGAAAAGTGGAGTCGCTAGTTTAGTTGCTGAAAATGACGAAGAGGCTTTAGCAATGACACGTCGTCTTTTAAGTTACATACCACAAAATAACATGGAGGACCCACCAGTAGTTAAAACTCTGGATGATCCTAATAGAATGGACGAGGAATTAGATCATATTGTTCCAACAGATCCTAAGTTAAGTTATGATATGAGAGATATTATTTTGAGAATTGTAGATGATGGCGAATTTTTCGAAATTCAACCACTCTTTGCTAGGAACATAATAACTGGATTTGCTAGGCTTAACGGACACACGGTTGGAATAATAGCAAATCAACCTAAAGTTCTAGCTGGCGCTCTTGATATAGATGCCTCTGACAAGGCTACAAGATTTGTTAGATTTTGTGATGCCTTTAATATACCAATTGTAACATTTGTTGATGTACCAGGATATCTTCCAGGAACCGCGCAGGAGCATGGAGGCATAATAAGGCATGGAGCTAAATTAATTTATGCTTATGCAGGAGCCACCATTCCAAAATTAACTGTTATTGTCAGAAAAGCATACGGTGGCGCTTATATAGTTATGAACAGTAAACATTTAGGCGCAGATATAGTATATGCTTGGCCAACTGCAGAGATAGCTGTGATGGGAGCTGAGGGAGCTGTTGAGATAATATTTAAGAGAGAATTAGAAAAGGCGGAGGACAAAGAAGCCTTTATGAGAGAAAAAATAAAAGAATACAGAGATCTTTTTGCAAATCCATATCGAGCTGCAGAGGTTGGATATGTTGATGATGTCATAGAGCCTCATGAAACTAGACCACTATTAATAAAAGCTCTTGAAATGTTAATTAATAAAAGGAAGTCACTCCCCCCAAGAAAGCACGGGAATATGCCAATGTAGGGGGTTTATCATTTGCTTGAAAAAACAAGATACGAATTGATTATTGATAATAATGCATATAAAGTTAAGGTGAAAAGATTATCAAAAGATAAGTTATTAATTGATTTTGGGGAAAGAAAAATAATAGCTAAGATAAAGAGAATTGATAGTTTTGGTCATGCAATAATCAAAATTGGCGATAAGGAATATAATATAGTTCTTAATAATTTTGTTTCCGAAAGGAACGAAACACCAAAAATCGAAGTTAATGCAAAGCCTCTTAAACTGTCAATCAGAGAGCACTTAGACATGCAAATACCACCAGAATCTGCAATGTCACCATACATTGAGTATAAGAAGGATAAAAGTAAATTTATCCCCCTAGGAACCGTTGTTGCTCCATTTTATGGAAAACTAGTTGAGTTAAAGGTCAAAATCGGAGATAAAGTTAAAAGAGGACAAACAGTAGCTGTCATAGAAGCCATGAAAATGAGAAATGAAATTGTAGCAAAAGTGGATGGTATTGTTAGAGATATTAGGGCATCGATAGGTAAGATTGTCAAAAAGGGAGAGCCTATAGTTACTATTAAGTAACATTCGTTGAGCGATAGAAGAAATTTTTCCTTTTTCCCCATCTACTTAAGTAGAAGATTTCGTATTGATTTTGCGGATATATATACCGTCTGACCTTCTTAGCTACTTGAACTGTACTGTTTGCTGTTAATTTTGAAAGATTTTTTCCTATCAAAACATTAATAGCTGCTGTTACGGCAGCAACTCTTTTTAGTTCCTCATCATATACTTCATTAAGTAAACCTCGTAAATAGTTATCTAAATATAATGTATTATAATTACCCTTAATGAAATTCTTTTCTGAGAATATAATCTTATATAATGGTATGGTTGTTTTGATTCCTGTAATAACAAATTCGTCGAGAGCTCTTCTCATTCTATTTATTGCGGACAATCTATCAATATCCCATACCATTAACTTCGCAATTAATGGGTCATACTCAGGTGGAACTGATGCTCCTGAGCGAACTCCAGAATCCACCCGTATTCCAAAGCCTCCTGGTTCAAAGTATTCCTCAATCGTACCAGGGTTTGGCAAGAAATTATTGAATGGGTCTTCTGCATTTATTCTACATTCAATTGCCCACCCTCTTAAAGTTATATCACTTTGCGTGTAGCCTATTTTTTCGCCAGCTGCAATTCTGATTTGCTCTTTAATTAGATCAATACCTGTTCTTAATTCTGTGATTCCATGCTCTACTTGTATTCTAGCATTAATTTCTAAGAAATAGAACTCCCCATCTTGATATATAAACTCTATAGTACCAACGCTATCATAATTTATTGCTTTTGCTGCTTTAACGGCATACCCTCCCATTATTGTACGTTCTTCTTCAGAAAGCGCTGGCGATGGTGATTCTTCAATTAATTTCTGATGCCTTCTTTGAATGGAACATTCTCTCTCTCCTAAGTGAACCACGTTACCATATTTGTCTGCAATAATTTGAAATTCTATATGCCTTGGACGGGTCAAGTATCTCTCTATATATATGCTGTCATCTCCAAATACATTAAACGCTTGTTTTTGAGCTTGTTTAAACATTTTCTTTAACTGCGATGGTGACCGTGCTACATACATTCCAATGCCGCCGCCACCAGCTGCTGGTTTGAGAAGAACTGGATATCCTATTTCATTAGCCACCGCTAAAGCATCATCTAAGTCTTCTATTGGAGATAGAGACCCCGGGACTACTGGAATATCAGCTTTTCTCATAAGTAGTTTAGCATATAATTTGTCTTTTATTTTCTTAAGGACCTCTGCTGAAGGGCCGATGAAAGTTATTTTATTCTTTTCGCAAGCCTCTGCAAATCGATAATTTTCGGATAAGAATCCATATCCAGGATGGATGGCATCCACTCCAGCTTCATCTGCAATATTAATTATCTTTTCAATATTTAAATAACTATCAAGTGGATCAGATTTACCAATGTAAAATGCCTCATCAGCCATTTTTACGTGTAAGGAGTACTTATCAGCATCCGAGTATATGGCAACCGACTTTATTCCTAGTTCTCTACATGCCCTAATTATTCTAACTGCGATTTCGCCTCTATTAGCTACTAGTATTTTCTCAAAATATGTCATAACAGAAACACCTAATATCAAGACTTATGCACTGCTGAAAACGATGAAAACTTGAGTCAATAGGAGCTATATCAATAGATGTTGGCAACTTCATTATTTAAAAATTTTTATTTTAGGATTGGAAAATATCCTTTTAATTTTTCTTTTTAAAAGAAAAAGTTTCTCTTTATCTGCTTTTCTCCATTTTGGAAGATATATTTCAATAAGATCGCTCCTCCGATAGAGAAGGTAGCAGAAAAAACCTTTGTCGTCGTATATGAAAAATTCATTATAGTGTCTTCTTATTGAAAAACCCATACTTCTTAAGAAGCCACTCATTTGTAAAATTTGATTCAACTGAACGATCATAGAAGATCACTTATGTAATTTCATCCATTCAACAACTTCTTTTATACCTTTATATAATTTTACATTAGGATGGTAACCCAGAAGTTTTTTCGCTTTGTTGATATTTGCAACACTACGCTCAATATCACCAGGGCGCATACTTTCATATATTGGCTTTAAATTAGGTTTATTTGCCGCTTTAATAATAATATTTGCTAGTTCAGATATTGATACTTCAGAGCCGCTAGCTATATTGAAAGGTTCTCCATGAACATTCTCTTTAATAGCAAGCATAGTTGCAAATACTACATCTTTTACATTAACAAAGTCCCTTGTCTGATGCCCACCGAACACAATTGGTGGCTTATCGTTTAAAACTCTGGAGACGAATATTGTGATGACTCCAGCATACGGATCGTCAGGATTTTGCCCTGGTCCATAAACATTAAAGGGTCTCAATACAACAACTTTTAGACCATATAGATGATCATATGTCAGAGAATAATACTCGCTTGAAAGTTTACTTACTCCATATGGACTTATCGGATTTTTAGGGTGTTCTTCATCTATAGGAATATACTTTGGGTTACCATATATAGCAGCGCTAGAGAAATGTATGAACTTTGCCACATTATACTTTAGGGAGAGAGCTAAAATGTTTAGTGTTCCGATTATGTTATTTAATGCATCATAACATGGATCCTCTATAGATTTGTTAACACTAACCTGAGCTGCAGTATGAATAACTATGATTTCATCTTTCCTTGGGAATATTTCTTCTAATTTATCTTTGTCCCTTAAATCTATTTTCTTGAATTCAACATTTTCTTGAATGTCTCTTATACGATTTATATCGCCTCTAGATAAATTGTCTATTATTAGAACTTCGAAGTCATCTTCAACTAGTTTATGTGCTATATGAGATCCTATAAACCCGCAACCTCCAGTTAAAAGTACTTTCATTATCAATCGCTCTCCTTTGGATATGTTTCGCGTTTTAGTATGTCAATAGGACCTTCCTTCCAATTAAAAATATTAAGATACCTATTAGAGAAGAAGATAAAAATCCTTTTTTTCATGAATAATATTATGGCACCAGCAATTAGCGATGCAATAAAAGGCATTTGGGATATTAAAAAGTCAATAAATGTAAACACGCCTCCAGTAGAGAATGTCTCTCTTAAATAGAATATTAAAGTTATATGAGATGATAAGATTTCTGATAATACTGTAACTAACAGAATATTAGAACTTAGTCTTGTAAAGTAATCCTCTTGTATGAGATTTAAAGTATGAGTCCCATTGATAAGACCTATCAACCCATCTACTAGAGAAGTAGGATATATGGCAAATGGTAGGAATAAAATTATCAGCACCATAGTAGCTAGTAGCGATAGAAGATATATCATCTGAGATAGTATATACTCCAGGTTTCTAAATATGACAATTGACCAAAACATAAGATAAAAGTTCACAAACATAGAAATAAAGACAACTGCAAGAAGTAGTTTTAACTTTCTTAGAAGACGTATATTTTGAGCTTTAACTTGAAGTAGAGTATTAATTACCGCTTCCTTCGATTTCTCAAATGACACTAGTCCACTCACAATAAATTCACCTAAATTATTATGCTATCTTATTACGTTTCTACACTAAAGTAAAAGAATTTTACTTTTAAAGATCACTTGGAAATTATTAAAAATTCCTTGAGAATTTCATAGTAGGATTTCAATGTTTTCACTAAAGAGCTTATTTCAACATACTCATCATCTTTATGAGCCTTTGAGAGAGGAGCAGGACCATATATTAATGCAGGAATTCCCTTTTCGATAAACAGTCTAGCATCTGTAGCTCCAGGCATGCCACCTATTTTTGGTGCAGTACCGGTTGCTCTGCGAATAGCATTAATTACCCGTTGAACTATCTCAGATTTCTCATCCAATTCATATGGACTTGCCTCAAGAATAACACCAGCATCTATTTTTGCATCAAAAGTTTGTTCTATGCCGCGAACTAATAAATCTATTTTTTGCTTTATTACATCATGAGTTGTTAGTGGAGTTGTTCTAATATCGACCTCGGCTTCAGCGTAATCGGCAACTATGTTTATCTTTTTTCCACCACTTATTTTTCCAATGTTAACTGTATGAAATCCTAAATATTTATGGGGTGTATATTCAAGTTTCATGTTCTTAATGTTTTGTAATAGGGACATTAATGCTTCAATAGCATTCACTCCTTCATGTGGCATAGATCCATGAGCTGCTTTTCCAAATACCTTAAATCGATACCATAATAACCCCCGCTCACATATGAAGAGTGTGTTGTCGGTTGGTTCGGCAACCATTGCAATATCTGCTTTAATTTTCATATTATTAATAAGATATTTTGTACCCGAGCCCCCAGCCTCCTCATCTATAACCGCTGTGAAAAGTATTTTTCCACTAAACGAATCATATTCATCTAAAAATTTCTTTATGGCTACTACCATAGCAGATAAACCACCGAGCATATCAACAGCTCCACGACCATAAACTTTATTATTTTTTATAATACCTGTGAATGGGTCTATTGTCCATCCAGATGTTGCAGGTACCACATCTAAATGCCCGTTAAGTAGAAGAATTGGACCAGGGGAATCACCACTTATCTCTAAGATCAAATTTGGTCTTTTATCTGTGACATACTCGAGTCTCGGAGTGAAACCAAATTTCTCGAGTTCTGACTTTAACATAAGTGCCGCTGATTCTTCACGCCCTGGAGGATTTTCAGGCTTAGTACGTATTAATTTCTTTAGTAAATCCAGCATGAGCTTTATTTCTGCGTCAGACATAAAAGTTCACCTCAAAATTACTACTACTGAATATAATATAATAGAGGTTATGAAAATTAATGTTTTAATAAAATATATCTTATTGTTATAGTCATTTAGGGCATTATAAGTTGTTTAGCGAGAACTTCAAAAAGTCTTTCAACATTTTGGCCAGTTTTAGAGGAAACTATAATATATTTGAAGTTTTTTTCCTGAGCAAAAGTCTTTATTTCGTCATAATTAATAGCTCTTTCTCTAATTAAATCCGCTTTATTTCCAACTAAGACAAAATTGCGAGCTACATCAGGTCTCTTACCAAAATCAACTTTTAGTTCTTTCTCAACAGCCGGAACCCAAAATTTTTTTAGATCATCAAAAGAGATAGGTTCAGTTAGGTCAAAAACAAAAAGACCGCCAGAAGCCCCTTTAAATAGCCTTAGCATTAACTGCCGAAATTGCTCTTGCCCAGCAAAATCCCAAAGTTGCAAAACAACCTCGAATAAACCATTTTCTAATTCCACATTAACTCTCTTCACAAAAAAAGCAGCTCCTATTGTAGACTTAAGAGTAGTAGGGTCGGGGAACTCACCAGTGACGGTTCTATAAATTAAGCTGGTTTTTCCAACACCAGTGTCACCCATTACTAATATCTTAAAAATTTTCTTAGTATACTTCTGCGACATTTCGATATTACTCACACTCCAAGGGCGCTAAAATACGAAAATTAAAATTTTATTCATACATTAACGCATAATTGATAATATTAATTTATTTTATAATATTTTTTCTTATTGCCACAGAAAAGATTCTCTATTAAAACGTTCTTTTATAAGCAAAAATTGCAAGGTGCCTTAGAATTTTTATATACTTGTTCTCAGGAAAAGTAGATATCTCCTCTAACGCTCTGTTAATAAGATTTTCTGCCTTCTTCATAGCACGATCTACAGCACTAGTTTTCCTTATAAGACTAATAGCTTCATTTATATCATCATCCGTCGGACTCTGTTTTTTCAAAATTTCTAAAATTCTATCTGCTGATTGTTTATCCAGTTCCTGAAGCGCATATACGATCATTATGTTCCCTAATTTATGTTCCTTAATATCCTTTCCGGGCTCTTTTCCTAATTTTTTCGGGTCACCAAACAAATCTAAATAGTCGTCTGTTATTTGAAATGCAAGACCTACATTCCATCCGAAAACGCCAAATTTTTCAATTGCTTCATCAGAAGCATCAGCCGCGATAGCGCCAGCTTTACAACTAGCACTTATGAGAGAAGCCGTCTTTCCACCAATCATCCTTAGGTAATCATCCTCGCTAACACTTCTAAATTGATATTTTGAGAAGTAATCACCCTCTCGCCCAAATTGTTCAAATAATATGTCTAACCGTTCTCCCTCAATCATGTACATTATTGTATCAGAAACCAAGTCCGCAATTTTTAGTGGATTTGGACTTTTAAGTATAGCTTTTTCGATAGCCTCTCTATAATGCAACGAAGCAAGTATGGCAAACTCTAAACCATATTTTTTCCATACTGTTGGTTTCCCTCTCCTTAAAATGGAGTGGTCTATTATATCATCTACGATTAATGAAAAATTATGAATCAGTTCAATAGCAGCTGCTGGATACATAGCGTCTTCTTTTTTGCCCCCAAGTGCTTCACATACTATTATTGTAAGAGCAGGCCTTAGTCGCTTCCCACCAGCTAAAATCTGATGTTCCAAAACTTCTATAAAGTCCTTAGATGCGTTAATTCGCAGAACCTCAATCATATATTTTTCAACATCTTTACCTTTCATCATAAGTTCTCTTAACACTTCAGATTCTGGCATAGATTACAACTCCTTATCGTTTGAGCATTTTTCTCTCGTTAACATACTATTTATAATTTTTTAAAAGAGAAAGGAAAAGAAAGGGACAGTATATTAATATTATAATTTTTTAAAAACTAGTAATTAATTTTTATTTTTGACGTGGGTTAAATTTGGCTAATTAACTAAAGGTTACAATATATAAGTGTGATGAAAAATGAAAATAATTCCTACGCATGGTATTGCTTATTTTATAGTTACTAAAAGTCAAGGAATAAATGAAATTCTAGAGTTTACATACTATGATGAAGAAGAGTATTTCCCCAAGATTCTTCATAACCAAAAAGATTTTGAGAGAGAGGTTAACAACCTATGGAGTAATATGCAGCACTTTCTGGATAAGGAAAAAATCGTCATTAATGGAGAACATATAATGCCAGAAGTGACCTTTGTAGACGTAATACCGCGAGGTATTTCTACTGTAACAACAATTATTTATCATATTGCCATGCCCGCAAATATAATATCAGGAGATAATGTATTTGAAACTTGGACTGATGAAGAATCAACAGAATATGATTTTGATATTGTTTGGATTTTTCCCACTAAATGCACAATTAAGGAAGTGTTATCTAAACTCGATTTTGAAATCTTTGGAAATAAGCTATTACTTTGGGCAAGAAAAGGGGATGTTGTAGGAGGCTATGAAAAAATTGTTGTAAATATAGAAGATTGAAAACATCGCTATTAATAACGATGATTGCCTAACAAAACTGTTCTTTTTGATGAAAATCTTTAAATGTTTTTATGAATAAATATGAGCATACGGCAGTAAAAGAAAACTTTATACGCTCAAGCAGGCAAGTGAAATACTCGGAGCCCACCGAAAACAATTCAACGGTGGGATAGAGAGGGGAAATCCGAGTCGTTAGAGCGCCGGGAGGCAGAAGAAGAATACCCGAAAGCGAAATAAAGCGGATTCTCGGCTTCTTTAAGTTAAAACCTTGGCGTGTAATAAATAACATGCTGAAAGACGCTGTAAGGGCAAATTTTAGCTTCGAAACACCCCTTGCGGACACGACTCTGAGCTGTATCCTATGGCCGATACCTATTATTTCAAACAAATATCTATTATTTTAAGAAAATGTTTGCTCGAAATATTCCAATTGCATCATAAATAAACTATTAAAAGTTTCAAAATTTCGAAACTAAAAAATTAAAAAAAGACTTTAAAAACCTTCTTTTGAAAAATAGAACCGTAAAAATACCCTATTTCAATAGAAAAGTTTTTATATGGGTTTAAATATAGAGATAAGTGATAGAATTGGAAGTGGTTGTATGGTTGTGAGGTATGCCGGGCCTAAGGGCTTGGGTTTGTGGCTTCAGAAGACCCACAGGAGCATGAGGAGGACAGAGCAGGAGCTCCAGGTCAGGGAGTTGCTTGAGTCCTTGGGTTTGGAGTTTGAGGAGCAGTATCCGATAATGCTGGGGAGCAACGAAGGGCGTCCCGGGGTGAAGTTAGAGGAGGGTGTGAGCTGGGTTGTGGTTGACTTTTTCATAAGGGTAAATGGCGAGGACTACGTGCTTGAGTGCGCGAGGCTGACGAGGGGGACGGATAGGCAGCACATGATGATGCGTGCACGTCAGAGAGCCGCATTTTTTGAAGTTAGGTTTTTCGAGATCAAGAGGAGATACGACATGGGGTGTATAGCGTTAATAGAGGCGCCGGAGCCGAATCTTGCAGATTATCTTCGTCCCAGGATTCCGCATGCCGATTTTGTAGTGGATAGCATAGATAGTCTGAGAGAGATACTCATAGGGTTAGCAAATAGGCGTGCACAACATTGAGAGGGAGTGAGGAAGTCATCAGAGACGATTAGGCTGACTGACGTAATCGGAGGACTGACCGAGGACTTGATAACCATAGTCGGCCATTTCGCAGGAAAGCTATACGGTATGCGTTCTCGCAAATACAAAAGGCTCAAAGAGGTGTGAAAAGCTCATCGAGGAGATTGAGCGTGAAAATCGTC
>JBECUL010000012.1:0-50992 GCA_040225955.1 Candidatus Asgardarchaeum abyssi
TCCGTATTGGCTGCGGTGTGGCTGCACTCCTTGCCGAGTGGAATGCCCATCCGAGGGCGAATCCAATCAAATACGCAACTATGGTTGTGTATTCTATTTCTATCATTTTTTCACCGACAAAAAGGAGTGCGGCGGAAAAATAATTTTTTCGCAGCCAATACGGATTTTTCACCTATTAGTGCGGAAGTACTGTAAACCATCAAGTAACCTAATTATTATTTTGATGGTCTAAATAGAAATACTCTGTATTTTTGAAAGGAGAAAACGTTTTTCAACACCCTCTTTTTGATCTATTGCAAACAAATACCCGCTCTCAATGCGTTGCGGCAATATTTCATATTCCTCTAAATGACCGTTTCTTTCATAACTAATGGATATTTTCTTTCTTCTAAGTGTAGCGTTTCTTAACCGACTTTTTATAGTATCATATTGGTTCTGGTATCTCAAATAATTTATAATCTCATCTTTCAGCATCTCCAAATTGCACATTTTAGTAGTTTTTCTCACATAATAAGGAAGTAAAGAGAAATAGCGTTTATTTCTATAGCGTTTATCGCCGAGAATAAAAAGAGCTTTATCATCCTCAGCTCTTAATGCTCTTCCTAAGGCTTGAGATGCTCTTCTTAAAGCTGGGACAATATATGATAAATAATATCCCCTTCGCATACCATAAAGTTTAGTATAATATTTAACATAAAGTTTAGTTCTAGCAGTAACTCTATCGAAGGGTATACCCACTAAAAAGATACCTTCCAGTTCCTCACCTGGGAAATCAGCTCCTTCTGCAAATCTACCAGACATCGATGCTACAAGTATTCCGTATATCCCAGTTCTTGGGGATTTCTTAAATTCATCTAATATTTTTCTTCCCTCATCTCCAGGCATCCCCTCATATTCAATAAAAATATTTCTTTTATGCTTTCTTGCTATTTCTTTCAATCCGTCAAGAAGGATCTCTTGGATACGATAACTTGCATTAAATATTGCAATATTTTTCTGATAGTTTGCAACAAAAATATCAATAGCTTGAAGATATAATTCTCTCATATCCTCTGGAATATCCTCACCTTTCGTTGTAAGGTCTGTCATTAGGAGTGTACGAATGCGATTTATATCAAAAATATACGGAACTATTTTTGACTTGTACTCATGTTGAGCAATTCCTGTAGTTTCAGCAAAAGCGTTCATGGGCCGTAGGGTTCCAGAGCAAAAGACAATACCGTAAAAATCAGGCCATTTATCTTTAAGTATTTCAGCTGAACGCATGTCCCATCTTTCTAAGATTATATTTTCTTTTTCTTTTGATGCAATAAATGCAATTCCATCGGTACCATAAAGCTCTAAGGAGTCTTGCCAAAATTTCCCAAAGTGGTACAAGGAAGATCTGGGTGCTTTCCCCATTTCAAGCCTTTTGCTTCTAACTTTCATGCCTAAATTTATCGCTTCGTCTATAAATTTGGTGTCAAACTTAGCCAAATCAAGAAACTTTATAGGATCAAATTCTTTCTCTTCCTCAAAACCCTTACCAAATTTTATTACAAATTTTAAAAAATGATTAAAAGCTTTATATATATCGCTCTCTCCCTTTCTTAACTCTTTTAGTTCATTTATTGCACGCTTAATAGTAGTTAGTGTTATTTTATCTGAAAATAAACTTCCAGCAGCAAATTGAAGATTATGAGCTTCATCAACAACTAAGTAAGACTCATAGAAAGGAATTATTCTTCTGATGCTCCATCCAAGGTCACTTACTATGTAATTGTAACTAAGACTAACAACATTTGCAAAGTTCAGCATTTCTCTTTCAAGATAATAAGGGCAAATATTAAAACTCTTTGCATATTCTAAGATCTCTGAATACAATAACGGCTCTTTAGGTAGTTCTGGAAAGCGGAAGTGAAGAAAGTTCCTATAATACTTACATTCCTTGCGTTTCTTTTGACATATATATGAAACTTCAGAATAGCTGGTAATATTCATTTCGCGAGCAAGCAAGCACATATCCTTTTTACCACGATAAGAGATACCAAAGATTGGTACGTTTATCTTTTTTACTATCTCTTTTAATTCCTCAATTGGTCTATCCGTCTCATTTCCTGTACGAACAGCCCAGATTATATGTTTTTTATTTTTAAGAGCCTTTTCTAAAAGAGCTGCAAGAATAACTGGTGTTTTTCCAAATCCCGTTGGAGCTTCTATGAAGATCATTAACTCATCTATATTTTCTTTTATGAAATTGATTAGTTCTTTCTGGTAGGGACGATAATCGTATGGAAATAAATTCATTGATACTCACCGGTCAATTTAATTTTTTGAATGACCCATATATTAATTGCACGAATTATCATCTTGTGCAGAAGAGTAAGTGTTTTGAACGGAAAATCAAATGTTTTTTAATAAATAAATAAAAATTACAAAAAAATAGAAAATTCAAAAACACAAAACTTTTTTATAATGTGAGCGTTTAATGAAACTATAAAGCGGTCATTGAGGGACAAAAATGTCAAAAGATAAGATTTATGGTGCTGGGCTACTTATAATTGCAATAGTAGTCCTCTTATACTATACATATTGGGTTATAGTAATGCCTATTTTTGGTGATGTACTTAACTTAAGTTGGCTTTTTCTAGGAGAAGAGTGGGCATGGCGATTACCACTATGGCTAGCAATTACCGTAGTTTTGCTTATAGCGGCATGGATTGGCTGGACTATGTTAACTACACCACCTCCAGAGCCATTAGAAGAATTAGAGGTTGAAGAGATAACAGAAGAAGAGGAAAAGAAAGAGGAAGAGAAGAAAGAAGAAACAACTCAATGATTTTGTTTGAAATATCATTATCTACAAATTTTCTTTCTTTTTGTATTTTATTGTATAGAGGTGTAAATTTTGATAACATTTAAAAATAAGACAATAGTGGTTACTGGTGGCTGTGGTTTTATAGGTAGCCACTTAGTTGATAAACTTATTAACTTAGGGGCTACAGTAATAGTGATTGACAATTTGATTTCATCGACGACTGAGTACATAGAAAGATATATAGGAAAAGAAAATTTCTGGTTCTATGAGGAGGACATAAGAGATTTCGAAGCTATGTGCGATATCTTTAGTAGGCATGATATCGATATTGTTTTTCACTTTGCAGCGGACCCTGATGTGAAAAACAGTGTTGAAAAGCCATTTCTCTCATTCTATATAAATGTTGAAGGCACGTTAAACATTCTCGAAGCTATGCGAAAAAATGATATTGATACCATCATTTTTGCATCCTCTGGGGGGACTCTCTATGGGGATGTTGAAGAATTTCCAGTGACTGAAGATACACCACCAAAACCAATTTCGCCCTATGGAGCTTCAAAAGTGTCTGGAGAAGCTTATCTATCAGCTTACGTAGGTGCATATGGTTTTTCTGCAATTTCACTAAGGTTAGCAAATATTTTTGGACCGCGTTCTACACATGGAGTAATGTTTGATTTTTTCCATAAGTTAAAAAAGAACAAAAATGAGTTACTAATCTTAGGAAATGGACTCCAACGAAAATCATACCTATATATATCTGATTGTATCGATGCTATTATGGCTATTACTAATCATATTAACAAAGGATTTGATGCCTATAACATTGGTTCAGAGGAGTGGTACACAGTAAACGAAATAGCAAATCTTATAGTAAAAGCTTTAGGTTTATCTAATGTAAAATTTAAGTACACAGGAGGAGAGAGAGGCTGGGCTGGAGACGTCAAGAGAATGCTTCTTTCCATTGATAAACTAAAGTCAATTAATTGGAAACCTAAAGTAAGCTTTGAAGAAGGTGTCAAGAAATACGTGTCATGGCTAAAAGAAAAATATGGGTGGCCCTGATTAAATAATTCCTATTTCTTTCAGCGTCTTTTTCAAGATTCTGCATTTTTTCTGAAATTCTTTTTTACTTACTGTATACCATAGATGGCACTCTTTATCAATAATACATTTTCTTTTAGAGATGTCGTAAATAACTGGGTAGACCCTGCAACCAATTGGTCTATAGGGATATATGGTACATCTCTTTTTTGATGGATCCCAGAAAACACAATGTCCGTTTATATTCTTTAATTTTAATATTTTCCCATCAACTCTAACAAAGAAGTCCTTTGAGAATCCAAGTTTCTGTATTCTTCTTATATCATTTTCTGTGAGCAACATTTCCGTTTCTTGGCAACAGTAGCCACAATGATCGCAGAGCATAAAAATCACTTATATTGCTTTTATCATATCTCTATTGTATTAAAAATAATTAAGGTGTATGTATATTTTGTTATAAGATATATGCTCTTTGAAAACATCATGGTGACGTGTATGTGCGGTTTGGAATCGTAGCGTTTCCTAGGATGAAAGTTAGTGAGATTATAGAATGGGTAAAATAGCTGAAAATGTGGTTTTGACTACATCTGGATGGTAGATGAATCATCATCACCAGGCTATAAAGATGTTTTTGTCTTACTAACGGCCTTGCAATGAATACAGAAAAAGCAATTATAGGTATATCAATCATAAATCCATATACCAGACATCCAGCTATAGTAGCCAATGCTTTTGTATCGCTCTGAGAATATGCAAAAGGATAGGCTAATTGTTGGTATAGTGCTGGTGGAATATTAACATTAGGACCTTTAGGAATCAAGATGTGGGGAAAAACCAATAAAAAGCTGTACGTGATACTGTTGTTGTAATGAGAAAATTATTTGCAGGCGAAACTGTAAATTTTGAAAATGAATTCTTCAAGGTTGTAAATCTGAAATTAGAACCTACGCCCCTTAACATATCAATCTGCATTGCAGCTCATGGTCCACAGATGCTTAAGCTTGTAGAAGATGTGGTGATGGTGCTTATCAATTATCATCTTTATATATCATTTTCCCATAAATCGCTTGCCCGAATGATATTCCTCCATCGCCCGGTGGTACCTTTTGGTGAGTTATAAAAGTTAGATTATTTTTTGTAACAATTTTTCTTATTGCTCTTGTAATTATTGAATTGTAAGCAACCCCTCCAGTAAATAATACCCTTCTTATATCATTTTCCCTAGCTATCTGTATTGCAATTTCGCCTATTTTTTCTCCAATAACATGTTGTAGTGTGGCTGCAATATCATGTATATTCTCACCGTTATTTTTTAATTCTAAAACTTCATAAAGGAGCTGTGGAGTATCCAATATTATACCATCGTTGGAATTAACTATGATTTCTAAGTTGTTAAGAATATCATTCTTGATTTTACCTGTGCAACCTGCAGCTTCGAGTTTTATTGCTGGCTCCCCTTCATAAGTTCTCAGATCACATATTCCTAAAGTAGTTGATACAGCATCCAAAAATCTGCCTAAGCTTGAAGTCATTGGGGTGTTAATTCTATTCCTTATCTGCTTGATTACTATATCTATCTCTTTTTCACCATACTTAAAAGAACTTTTATAGAGGCTTAGAATTTCTCTAAGTTCGTCATAACTAAGAATCTCACTAAGTAAACCTGCAACCATTCTAATTGGGTATTTTGTGGCCAAGTCGCCTCCTGGCATTGGGACATACTTAAGATGCCCTACTCTTTTATATTGTGTGTAACTGGCAATAAATATCTCGCCTCCCCAAGCATTGCCATCATCACCTAAGCCAAATCCATCTGCCGAAATAGCTACTACCTCCTCCTCTGGAGATATTCCATATTCACCTAATAGTGACACAACATGAGCGTGATGGTGTTGAATCGTATAGTGCGGAATGCTTAGCTCGTTACTTATTTTTTCTGCAAGTCTAGTAGTGTAAAACACTGGATGGGCATCAGAAACAACAGCATGTATTTCCCTTGCAACAATAACTTTTTTAAAATTGTCAATAGCATTTTCTAAGAAGTTGATCATTTCCAGATTTTCAACATCACCAATATGTTGCGAAATATACGCGTGTTTGCCCTTTAATATCGTAAATGTAACATTTAACTCCGGACCTAATGCTAAGATTGTAGTATCGTCGTTCCTAAAGAATGGAATTTCTATAGGTTCTGGAACATAACCTCTTGATTTTCGTAAAAATACAGTCTTTCCATCTATGATCTTCACAACAGAATCATCATTCCTATTAACGATTCTTCTATTATGAAGAAGGAAGTAATCAGCTATATTTTTCAACTGTTTAAAAGCCTCTTCGTTTGTAATAGCCATGGGCTCGCCTGGATAGTTCCCGCTTGTCATAACAAGTGCTGGATCTTTTGTGTAATGCATTAAAATTTCATGAATCCCTGAATATGGTAGCATAACTCCAATTGTATCTAGACCTGGTGCTAAATGCTCTGATAAGGGAAACGGTATTTTCTTTTTTAAAATTACAATAGGTCTTCTATAAGATAGGAGAAGCTCTTCTTCAACCTTATCTAAGACCGCAAAGCTTCTAATGGTTTCTATATTTTTTGCCATTATAGCAAATGGTCTTTGAGGTCTTCTTCTACGTTTTCTTAAAAGGATTATTGGGTCATCATCCGTTGTCTTTGTAGCAAGATGGGTTCCGCCTATTCCTTTTATTGCAACTATATATCCCTCTTCTATTAGCTTGGCAGCCTCTCTTATAGGGTCCTTGACATCAATAATCTCACCATTTTTTTCATAGAGGATCATTCGTGGTCCGCATTTCGGACAACATATTGGTTCAGCGTGATAACGTCTATCTAGAGGATTCGTGTATTCACTATAACATTCTTCGCACATGGGGAAGTCTCTCATACTAGTTCTCTCTCTATCATATGGCAACTCTTCTATCACGGTGAATCTGGGACCACAATGGCTGCAAACAATAAATGGATACATATACCTTCTATCATTGGGATCAAAGAGCTCATGTTTACATTTGTCACATAGAGCTATATCTGGAGGAATGTATGATACTCCCTTGGACTTGAGAGATTTATCACTTGGTTTAACTTCAAATTTATCAAACTCTCCTGTATATTCTTCCCAATTTATTACAAGTTCGCTATAATAAGCTAATGGGGGTTTATCGTTTTTTAGAGAATCTATAAATTTAAGGATCCTACTTTTTTGTCCTTCAACAATAATTTTTACTCCTGCATCCCCAAGATTAAGAACGTATCCAACTAGACCATATTTAACAGCAATTCTATAAACAAATGGTCTAAATCCGATTCCTTGAACAACACCGCTGCAAAGGATAACAGCTCTCTTTAAGCTCTCATTATTTTTCAAAAATCAACCCTCGCTAAAATAAGCACTAATTTCCCTTAACAATTTTAAAGTTTCTTCAGCTTCCTCAGGTCTCAACTTTTCAATTGCATATCCTGCATGAACAATAACGTAATCACCAACCTTTACATCATCTAATAGTGCTATAATAGCTTCTCTCTCTACACCACCAAAGTCAACTATTGCTATTTTTCCTTTTATTTTAACAATCTTTCCGGGTATACCTAAACACAAATCTTTTCCCTCCTATGGTTTTATTGTTACACCTCTATATTTATACCATATTCTACATGTGCCCTCTTGAGAAACCATGCATGGCCCGTATGGTCTCTGCGGGGTACATGCTTTCCCAAACATAGGGCACTCGGGTGGTTTTATTTGTCCAAGTATTACCTTATTACAAGAACATCCTGGAGCTATGTCAAGCGAGGGTTTTTCCAACTTTATTTCAAAATTCTTCCTAGCATTATGATCGTCAAATTCTTTTCTTAGCTCCAGTCCAGATTTCGGTATAACTCCTAATCCTCGCCAAGCCGCATCTATAGTCTCGAAAGCCTCATATAAAATTTTCTGAGCTTTTTTATTTCCCTCATATGTTACCGCTCTGCTATATTCATTTTCAACTTTGGGCTCATTTTCTTTCAATTGTTTCAAAATCATCACAATAGCAAATAGAATATCTATAGGTTCAAATCCTGCAATTACGACAGGCAGTTTATATTTCTTCGGAAATATTTCATATGGTTTTACCCCGATTATTGTTGAAACGTGACCTGGGGCTATAATTCCGTCTATCATTATTTTTCCTGAGGATAGAAGAGCATCCATAGCTGGAGGAATTAATCTATGAGATGAATATACATAAAAATTCTCAGGAAGCCCATCAACTATTTCAGAAGCCACACCAGGAGCCGTTGTTTCAAAACCAACAGAGAAAAAGATTATTTTTTTCGTAGGATATTTTTCCGCAAGCTTTATGGAATCATGAGCGCTATATACTATAACTACATTAGCACCACTAGCTCTAGCTTCCCACAAGGATGTTTCAGTAGCTGGAGTTTTTACCATATCACCATATGTTGCAACTATGATATCTTTCTGCTTTGAAAGGTATATTACCTCATCGATATCCTTTGCGGGACATATGCAGACTGGACAACCAGGACCCGCTATCAAATCTATTGTTTCGGGAAGCAAATTTCTTAAGGCATATCTTGCAATTGTATTTTCGTGAGTTCCACAAACATGCATGATTTTTATAATTTTGTCTTTTGGTGCAAATTTTCTTATCTCTTCTACAATTCTCGCAGCAATTTCTCTGTCCCTGAATTTTTTCAAAATTTCCAAGATTTATACACCACCTTAGCATATTCGAGGTAAGGGTTCTCCTAATGGTTTTTCTAAAAATCTAGTGCTTCCTATTTCCGTTCTGAGAAACACTTTTCCGGGATGCTCTTTCCTTACTTCTCCAATAATTGCAGCGTCTTTTCCATGTTTTGTTCTTCTAATGGCGTTTAACACATCCTCAGCTGTATTAGCATCTGTTACTATAATGGCTCTACCTTCGCAGATCAACTCAAGTGGATCAATTCCTAACATTTCGCAGGCTGCTACAACAGCATCCTTAATTGGTATTTTTTCCTCATCTAACCATATTCCAACGCTTGATTTTTCAGCAATTTCATATATCGCTTGGACCATTCCACCCCTAGTTGGATCTTTCATTGCATGAATTCCTCCAATTTTCAAAGCCGCTTCTACAACATCCCATATTGGTGCAACATCTGACACTATTTTTGTTTCGAATTCCAAACCTTCTCTTGCGGATAAAAGTGCAATTCCATGTTCTCCAATAGTCCCTGTCACTATAACTTTATCTCCTGGTTTAGCTCCACTATCTAGTATTGGATTTTTGGTTTGCAGAATACCTATTCCTGTGGTTGATATTACTATTTTATCAAGCTTGCCTTGAGGCATAACCTTGAAATCTCCTGCGATTATTGCCACGCCCACCTCTTCTGCAACTTTATTCATAGAATTAAGTATTTGTTGTAAATCGCTCACTTTAAAGCCCTCTTCCACTACTATTGTGTCCAAAATTGCAATTGGTTTAGCACCCATGACTGCGACATCATTTATTGTACCACTAATTGCTAAGCTACCAATATCACCACCTGGGAAAAATATAGGATCTACTGTATGGGCATCCGTAGTTACAACAATCTCATGTCCATCAATTTTCATAGATGCACCATCGTCAAAAGCGTCAAGACCAATACCGTTTAAGACGCGTCTTAGTGTAAAGTATCTTATTATGTTTTTTTGAATAAATTCTTCCATTACAGCTCCGCCTGAACCATGAATAATTGAAATTACCTCATCTTTTGGCATTCTAAGCACCATGATATTTTTGAAGAAAATCAACGATTAAATATAAAAAGATAAGGTTTTTTAATAATACCTTACATATAAATAGATGTTTAGAATATGATTATGTCTTTTAGTAGCACAAAAAATTTTTAACAAAATCCGCAAAATCTATAAATGGAGGTTAAGTGATGATTTTTGGTTTCGTGATAGTCGATGCGGAAACTGGTTTTCCTTTGGTTAGCAGATTCTATAAGAATCTTGGGATTGAGCCAGAGAGGATCGCAGCTTTTCTCTCTGCACTATGGACTCTGTTAGAGTGGACAGCATCCGCACCTGATGAAAAAGGAAATATCAGAAGTGAAGTTATTGCAGGTTATCGGTGGTCATTCTTAAAGGAAGGAAGGCTTCTTTTTGCCGGAGTTGCCGATGTCAAGTACAATCCCCTTTGGCTTGAAGAACAGCTGAAGTACTTGAGAGATGAATTTTTCAAACATTTCCCAGAAATGACGGACCGGAAAAAAGTCGATCTAATATTATCCGAGGCAAAAGGGGATCCATCTCGTTGGGCAACATTTGTTAATACTATTGATGAGGCTGTTGAGAGTTGGTTAGAATCTAATAAGAGAGCTTACGCAGCTCAAGTTCTTGATATAATTGAAGTATATCAACAGTTTATTAATGTTTACACATATCCTCTGTCAGAAGAAGAAATGAACGCTTTTGCAGTCCAAATTGAAAACATAGCTCAACAATATGGTGTGGTGTTAAAACCATCTGCCAATCCATTAGACATATCCGACAGGATAGACGTATTAGAAGCTAGTTATTCCTCAGTGAGAGGATTCTTGATGGCTTTATTTGATGTACTTTATGAGATTGTCAGAAAAAAATTAGGTAGCGATTATGTAAAATTTGTTCAAGAGAAAGTTAATAGGCTTGTCAAATCAGAACTGGATAGAATAGATATATACGATTTAGAAAAAAATATTTTCCCTAAAATTTTAACCTGATGTTTTTTCATAGATTTCAAATATTTTTTCTATCAAGGCTTCAAATGGTTTTTCAACGTTCTCCCCTGTTTTAGCACTAGTTTCAAAAAATTGCATACCATAAGCCTCTGCTATTTTTTTCCCCTCTTCAGGGGATACTTGTCTTTGATCTTCTAAGTCCTTCTTAGTTGCTACTAATACCATTGGTATTTCTTCGCAATGCTGGTCAACTTCGCTTATCCATTTTGGAATATTCTCAAACGACTTTTTGTTTGTTACATCATAACATATTATTGCACCAGAGGCGCCTCTAAAGTACGAAGTTCTTATGTAATTAAATCTCTCCTGTCCCCCGGTATCCCAAATATCTAGAACAACTGTTTTATTGTTATACTCAACAACCCGTTTTAGGAAATTTACCCCTATCGTTAATATATAAGTCTCACTGAAGTAATTTTTTGCATATCTTATTGCAAGTGAGGTCTTTCCGACATAAGCGTCTCCCACGACAATTATTTTAAAAATATAGGTTTCTTTTTTTTCGCCCATAGTGACACCTCTTTACAAAATAGTATATTAGGAATCTAATAAAAATTTCTTATTGCTTGATTGATGATTGCTTGATTGATGATTTTTTCCCTTTCTGTCAGTTTTCTAAATTAAGATTTCTCTGTAATAGTAATTTAAAGTGCATAATTATTAAAATTAAAATTATTAATTTTTTTTGTCCAAATAAGATATTAACAACGTTATAAATATCTCAAGTTGTTTTATTTCTTACTATTATTTAAAAAAATACTACTTTATGTACCTATGGTTCCATGTTCTATAAAGACATTGTATTTTTTAGCAGGATAATAAATAATAACTATTACAGAAAAGTGTCAAGACCTTTTAGTTCCTTTTTTTCGTTTTTTGTTTTTTCTTCGCGTTTTCTTCCTCCTTTAGAAATAAGAATTTGTAATGGTTTTTCCTTAAATCGATAGTAAGCCGTCTTTCCAACCGAGATTGGCATGTCTGTTGCCTTTATTTTTACAATGAATGACTGATTTATCTTAGAAGCCGATGATTTAACTAGAGCCCAGCCTCTTGGTAATAATGAAACCTCTTTTGCAACATCCCCCAGAATCTCTGTCAATCTTGCTAGGTCAACATCTTCAACCCGATGAGCAATTATATTTTGCCCGAGTTGAGTAGTAATTGTCTTATCAACAAGAGCAGGTCTTTGAGTGGCAAAAAATGGCGTCACTCCATTTCTTGGACCAGTTGTTGCAATAAGCTTTATAATATCTTTAAGCATTTCAACTTTTTCTCTATTTGTAAGTTCTATACCGCCCCTTTCAGGAACGAATAAGTGTGCCTCGTCCAATACTATTATTGCGCCAAAATTCTCATCGTATATAGCCTCATCGTATATGAGCTTTAATATTATTGCAAGTTTCTCAAATACATTGGCCCAATCTCTGGTCTTAGATAAATCGATGTGAACAATACTTATTTTCTTTAGAAGTAAAGCTATATCATCTGTAGTGATACCTTCTTCCTTCGCCTTAAAGCATTTCTTCCAATTATAAAGAGCATTTCTTACACTCTCTCTCATTTCGGGTGATGTAAGCCTAGGAATTATTTCTTCTTCTACAAAATCTGGTTCAAATCTCAGTTCAACACCGTCTCTTACTGCAGATTCCACTGCCACATTTATTGCCCTTGCCTCTTTGCTATTTGGTGCAATTCCCAATACTCCAAATAATCGCTTTCTAAAGTCGTCTGGGCTTCTAAAAATCTGGCTTCCTAAAGAAATTTCATCTATATGAATCCGTCTATAGTTTTCCTCACCAACTAAAGATACTAATTTCTGAGAACCATACTCTCCATCCTTGTCAATTATAAGTAAATGAGGCTGGCTCCCCTTATTTAATAACACTTTCATTATGTTATATATTACTGTAGCCATTGTTGTTGTTTTTCCAGTACCAACTCCTCCAACGACTAAAAGACCTTGTCGCATAAGTAAAGGTAATTCTAGGCTCATTTCTTGCTTAAAGGACGGATATATTTCTCCTAAAACTATATAGTCTTGTTCTGGTCGGAGAAGAAGCTCCAAAATTTCCTCGCTTGGCTTATAGACTGGAGATTGAGGTATAACGTGCTGCAAAAGCATCCTCAGCTCGTCTCTCTTACCTAAATTCTCAAGCTTAGTATAATAACCTATTTGTTTTGCTACGGCTCTAGGGTAGTTCCTCGAAGAATCTTTTATAATTTTACCTAATCGTAATAGATCTTCCTCGAACGACTTTGCTTTTCTTCTAACAGGCACTCGAATAACTTGATAAAATACAGGCACTCCTTCAAGAGTTGGATGTTCAATGCAGACGATTTCACCAATTTCTACATGAGCATTAAGCTGAACAGTGAACGTGATAACATCTGGCTCATAAGTGCCATATTCGCTGAATAAATATCCCACTAGCTCATGAAAAATCTTATCTCTCTCCATTATAATCCTCCTCCATAAATACTTAGTATTGCAATCAACTCTTTTATATCTCTCCCTCTCTCAATAATTCTCTTTATGTAATCGTGTATCAACTCATCATGAATCTCTCTAATAAGCTGTGAACCGATTTTTGTTTCTTCATCAGCTTTCATAACGGGGTACGGTATACCTTCCAGTGTGGACATATCAAAAAGATAGCGTAATATACCCTTAACATCATGAAATGTTGGACCAAAGTCAACTCTAAATGGAGCACAACTCTCATTCATCTTGATATATGTAAATTTAGGTTTTAGATCATTCAATAGCCTAATGAATTCAGTATTTCTTGCAAGCCTAATTGGATATCCTAATGGTGGACAGGGATAAAACTCTCCTACATTTAAGACTCTTGAGAGAATCAAATGGTCATAACTTTTCCAATTATGTTTTTTAGAACGAGCTAAAATTAAAGAATGAGGTCTTTTAACAAATCCAATCATAGTTATTTTCTTATTGGTTGCAAGTGTATGCGCGTTATAAACGGCAGTCTTAAATCTAGAGAATGCAACAAGCTTGTAATCTCTCAATGACTTTATCTCTTCCAATCCCTCCTTAACCTTATTAAGAACACCTTCTGGAGGAAAAAGAGCACCAGGAGGTATTAATGGGCCATCTATTATTAGAAGCTCTGGTTTCCATTCCTTTATTACCTCACTTGCAAGCTCAAAAACTTTTGCCTCTCTGAGTCTATCAAGTACGTCACGCATCGATTTCTCCTCACTGAAAAGAGTTATGTGTTCTATTTTATTTGGCACAATTTCTGGTTTACCAATTCTTCTCTTTTCAATTCTATCTCCATTGAATAATAACGCTACTGAGGCACAAATGCCAATCATTCCCACATTTAGTGTGAAAACATTACTACCCCCATCAATAACTGCAATCTTCCTGACACTGATTGGTTGTATACCATTTAAGTTGCCTATACGTGTATTTTCTAATGAAACTACTTGTTGCTCCATGTATTCTTGAATTTTAGAAAAATATTTATCAAGCTCTGTTCGTAAGCTATCGATCAACTCTGATGATACAGTAATTAGCTCATCTACACTTTTTTCTTCTCTTGAATTGATCAAATCGATCACTTCTCCTACTATTATGTAAAAAGTGTATGTACGAAAATAAGAATATATCGTTTTATCACAAAATCTGTAGTATTCTTTACTTAATATATGACTATTTTTTGTTTAACCTTAGTTAAGATAATTTTTTAAATAATGTCTCAACTATAATCTAATATCATTACTTACTGGGGCTGATGCCAATGCGTTTAACCCGCAAATTCACAAAATCATCTGGCAAATTATTTTTTAAAGATGCCATCCGAAAATATATTCGGTTGGTTAATCCATTTCTCTATGTTAAAAAAGAAATAGTTATCGAAATAATTAGGGAAACAACAATTGCGCTTATAGTTTTTAACTTTTTCTTTGAGTTAATTGCCGGGCACTTATTTTCTGAAATAAGTATTTACTATAAGCTTCTTCCTGGGATTTTTCTGATAATTCCTGGTCTTCTTGAACAAAGAGGCAATATAGCATCCAGCTTTGCTCAAAGAATAGGAAGCGCAGTACATTTGGGTATTGTTGATTGGAGTAAAAAGTTCAATGACGAGATGATAGAGAACCTTAAAGCTGTTATGATAATGGCTTTTCTGAATGCAATAGTACTTGCTATTGGTGCTTATCTACTAGCAACCCTTAAGCAAATACCCTCAATTACTATAATTGGATATTTTCTATTTGCGATAATAACAACATCAATTGCTATATTAATGGCACCGGTGACAATTATCATTTCATTATATTTCCATAGAAAAGGTATAGATCCTGATAACGTTGTTATTCCAATACTTTCATCTCTGAATGATATTTTTGTCGTCTGTATAATCATCACTGTACTTCGTTTAATGTTATGGCTTTCCAATTTCATTCCAATTGTCTGAGGGAGTTATATGACCATATATAAAGCTAGTAAAATAATTAGGGAGAGTATGCCGTTTTTTCTTCTGTTACTTATTATCAGCTGGATTACAGGTGATATTTGGGAAAATATAAGCGGTTTACTATTGGGAAAATATTCTATTTTTCTTATCATACTCCCTGGATATATTAGCGCTATTGGTAGTATTGGAAGTGTATACGTTTCTCGTCTGTCTTCACACATCTTGATTGGTGATCTTGATGAACATTTTAAGCCACGCTCCATCTTTTTAGCGAATATATTAGGGCTTTTTGTATCTTCTATCATTTACTTTTCTATGTTGTCCATCGCTGGATTCGTACTTGCTACACTTTTTCAGTTTCCTGTACTAGCTTTAAACATTTTTATTATAACTATAGGTGCTGGTTTAATTTCAATTGCTTGTATAATGATTGTAGGCACCATTGTTACATTCTTTGCTTACAAAAAGGGGCTAGATCCTGATAATTTTACATCACCATTAATGTCAAATTTAGGTGATTTATTTGGGTCACTTTTCCTTGGAATATTTGTTTTATCGTTTTAGAATTTAGTAGTTATGTTAAACTTTAAATAAATTAAGGCATCATTGTATAGTAGAGTGAGGAGGAATAAGGTTGAAACTTAAAGAAGTAAAATATGAACCAATTTCCGTTAAAGAATTATTAAAGCGTATGAGTACTTGTTCTTCGCTAATGGTCGACCTAGCTTATACCTCCTTCTTGTTCAATAACAAACAACTCGCTGAAGAAGTAATGAAACTTGAGGAGAATGTTGATTACTTGAGTTATCTTCTTCTAATGAACTCTTCACTTGCTGTTCGTGATAAAGAGGATGCTGAGCAAATAGCTGGCATCTTGAAAGTAGCTTCCGCGGTTGATGCTATATCTAATGCCGCAGCAGATATCGCAAATTTGGTACTTTTAGGTATTACCGCACATGACCTAGTTTGGTACGCATTTGAAGATACATACGAAACGGTTGATGTCTTTGAAATTCCTCCAAATCGGGGTTTTGATGGAAAGACCTTAGAAGAATTGAGTTTCGAATCGAAGCTTGGTGTTAATATTATTGCTATTAGAAAAGGAAGCAGATGGATCGTTAACCCTCCAGATAATACACCCTTAGAGGTTAATGATGTTATCATAGTCCGTGGTGGTGTGGATAGCATAGAACATATGGAGCAGCTCTTTGGAATAAAAAGAGAAAAACTTATGGAAAAAGTTTCACCAGAGTGGAAGAAAGTAGGAAAGATGATAGAAGATCTAAAGGATATAAGCGAATTGATGACATATTTAGCATATTCTGCTCTAATGTTTAACGATAAGGAGTTAGCTAAAGAGGTTCAGAGGTTAGAAGAATACGTAGATGATTTACATATGAACTATGAATTATCAGTTCTAAGGATGAGCAGTAGCCTTTCTAAGGATGAAAAAACAATTTTGGGTCTGTTGCGACTTGGTATTGCAACCGAAAACATGGCGGATGCAGCTGCTCTAATGGGCGAGATTACACTACGGGGTCTTGCACCGCACCCAATATTAAAGTCTGTTGTTAATGAATCTGAAGAGATTATAATTCCTGTGAGAGTAACCGAAAAGTCTTCAATTGCAAATAAGAGACTTTACGATACAGATCTTGAGGAGATTGGAGCCATAGTTCTAGCCGTTAGACGAGACAGAGAATGGTTTTTCGAACCTGATGAAAACTTTGTTTTTCTTCCTCATGATGTTTTAATAGTCAGAATATATCCCGAAACAAAGCATGAGCTAATCAGACTAGTTGGGGAACCAACTACTGCTGAAAAAGAAAAGTAAAATTAAAATAGTCTAATTTCTTATAGGGCCGAAAATAAATTCATAAAGATAATTCTCAAAAAATTGAAATAGTACTTATTTGCCTATGTTAATTAGTTGTTATATTTTCAAATTTTATTGATATTGATTGAAATATCATTATATTTTCATACTGTCGCTTATAAAAAGAAGCAAATACGGTGAGACCATTGAGAAATAAATTAGATCCTCAAACAAAAGAAATTTTGAAGATTTTGTTTAAAAATTCGAGAGCAAGTTTTGTTGAAATCTCTAAGCTTACGAGTATTCCATTTAGCACCGTAAGATATAAAATACAAAATCTTACAAAGAACAGATTCATTAAGAAATTTACGATAATTATTGATCCCGAAAAGATAAATGTTGTTAGTGCTATCTTATTAATAAAAACCGATGGCCAGACCGAAGAAGTAATCAAAAGATGTAGTGAACTGCATAATTCCGCTATAGTGGCTACCCTGATAGGAAGTTATGACGTATTTATGGAAGTTATAGGTAAAAGTCTATATGAATTAAAAGAACTTACCGATGAGATAAAGAACTTTCCTCATGTTTCGGATGTTGCTGTTAGCGTTGTTATAAAGTGGGACAAATGGGAATTCCCTGCTGATCTTATAGGCTGATCCTTAATTACTAATGAAACTTTGCGAGGTGTATTAAATTGAAAAGAACCTTGTTACTAATACTAGTAATTATCTCGCTAGGGCATTTCATGAACCATGTTGCGCTAGGAGTCCTACCTGCTTTATTTCCAATTATCAGAAGAGACATCCCACTTAGTTATACTGAGATGGGTATGCTTGGAACAGCTGTAGCATTAATAGCTGCTATAACAAATTACTTGTCTGGAAGACTAGCAGATAAAAAAGGCGCAGAGAAAATCTTAGCAGGAGGTCTTACTGTACTAAGTCTCGCAGTGCTTGTAACTGCATATATTAAATGTTTCTTAGAATTCCTTGTAACCAGAATCCTAGAGGGTATTGGGTCGGGAAGCTGGCATCCTCCAGCCGCTACATACACCGCAAAAAAATTTCCTAAAAAACGCTTAGGTTTTGCTTTTTCAATACAAGGATCCGCTGGTATTGTAGGTTCCGCCGTAGCTCCACTTTTTGTTGTTCCACTTGCTGCCATATATAACTGGAGGGTAAGTCTATTATTTTCTGGTGGGATAGTATTACTCGTTGCCATTATACTCCTTTTCACCCTAACCAGAAAGGATATTGTAGAGGCAGATAGTTGCAACAATACAATAGAAAATAGTAGTAGAAGTAATATAGAGATGAGTAGGGGAATATCAGCAGTCTCCTTTGCGCATTTTATAATTTTGATGATACTACTTGTTATAGCTCGTAACTCCGCATTTAGAACAATTATTTACTTCACATCAATATTCTTAAATGATATTGGTAATTATGATCCAATCATGTCAGGACTATTAACATCTGTAGTTTTAGGATTCGGGGCTATAGGAGGATTATTAGGAGGTAAAGTTGTAGATAGATTTAGTAGTCTATTCACTCTCAGAATATCAACTTTCTCAGCTGGTGTTATATTTGTAGTCTTATTCTTTTATCAGAAAAATATACTATTTCTTCTTAGTCTTGTAACTCTTCTCTTCTTTTTTGGTATGCCTGGTTTAGAATCTTATGTAGTAAAAATGTCTTCGAGTGAAAAGAGGGGTGAAGTATACGGTATAATTTTTTCGGTAGGCCCGATTGTTAGTGCTTTTTCACCTATGTTTTTTGGATACATCGCTGATTTATTCGGTCTTCAATATGTTTTTATAATAGTGGCATTTTTATTAATATCTGGGTTTGTAATAACTCTTCTATTACCAAAAGATTAGTGGTGTTTTAGATGGGATTGAAGCATAAAATGATTGCCTTCTTTGCTAATACTTATTTAAAATTAAAATCGCCTGAGGAGCGAATAGTTAGACTTATTTTAGATTGTTCGATAAAGGATATTTCTGAAAACATCATTTTCCCAGCTACGCCATTTTATGTAAAGCAAATAGTAAAACATTTTAAAGCAAAGAAAAAAGGCGATATAATATATAAGATTCCTGGATATGATGCGATTATTGTTCCAAGTGGTATTGGTGCCCCTAGCGCTGCAATGTATATAGAAGCTTTAAGACGAGCTAATATTAAACGTATATTAAGAATAGATTTCGCAGGGTCATTAAGCAAAGAAGTAGGTCCGGGGAAATTCTTCATACCAGAAAAAGCAATACTTGCGGATGGCACTTCTCGAGCATATTTACCTAATAGAGAATACGGATATCCGTCAAAAGATTTACTTGACATGATTAAAAAAGTTCTAAAAAAATTAGGATTTGAATATAAGACGGGTACTATTTATTCTCATGATTTACTATTTTTAGAAGATCCCGAATTAATTGAACATATGGTTTCCAAAGGCGCAAAAGCCGTTGATATGGAAACAGGTCTCGTGTATGCTTTGGGTGAGCTTTTCAAAATAGATGTTGTAGCACTTCTGATTATTACTAATTATGCTTTAGAGGGAATTGAGAAAGAAATATCCTCAATAGAATCATCATTCTTTGAGGGCATTGACAAATCACTTCTATTCCTTAAGTACTTTTTATTGGAGATGTCTGAATTATAAAAAGAAATAATAATATATATTATTTTTTATTTAGAAAATAATGTTTCTCATTACTTGCTAAAGGTTATACAATTAAGCTTCCACAGGCATTACTATCTCTGGAGCAAATATATTGCACCGTAGCTTCATGCTTCTCATTTTTCTACATAAATCAAAAGCATATGACATAGCTTCCTCTTTTGATTTGAAGAATAGTTTTTCAACCGATGTCACGTAGCTTCCACTAGTAACTATAACTGTCGCAACCCATAGGTCTTCCTCATTATCATACCATATCTTAATATCAACGCTTCTAACCATGCAAAACACCTTTTTTTGGCTAACAGATTTTTAGCAATATTTTAATAATTTTGCGGAAAAAAAGAAAAACAATTGCCAAAAGTTAACGCAAAAAATTAATTAAAAATAGAAAAATGTTGATTTGGTGATATCATTTATGGATACAAAACCATTACTCATCGAAAAACCTCATTCTAAAACAGTTGACGAAGTACTGTCTGAGCTAGAAACTTCTGTTAATGGACTTTCAGATGAGGAAGTGAGAAGAAGGTTAGAAATTTATGGACCTAATGAAATTGAAGAAAAGGTACGTTTTAAGGCTCTTAGGATTCTAATTAATCAGTTTAAAGATATTTTTGTAATGATCTTAATAGTCGCTGTGCTGATATCGTATTTCATAGAACATTCTGTAGTTGATTCAATAACAATCGGAGCTATTGTTATTCTAAATACAATTGTTGGCTTTGTTCAAGAATATCGCTCTGAAAAAGCTATTGAGGCCATGAAACAGCTAACAGCTCCTAAAGTATGGGTTATACGGAATGGACAGCCAACCTTAATTCCAGCAAAAGAAGTAGTTCCTGGAGATATCCTAATACTAGAAGAAGGTACAAAAATAGCTGCTGATGCTAGATTAATCGAAGCTATTGAATTAAAGGTCAATGAGGCATCTCTTACTGGGGAGTCTACACCTGTGAAAAAATCAGTAGATCCACTGCCAGAGGATTCTGATGTCGTGGAAATGAAAAATATGGTTTTTATGGGAACATTTGTTGCCTTTGGAAGAGGCAAGGCTGTAGTTACTCATACTGGTTTTAATACGATGTTTGGAAAAATTGCTAAGCATGTTCAAGAAATAGAAGAGGTTGAAACACCTCTAAAAAGAAAATTGTCTGATTTTGCTAAAAAATTGGCTAAGTTCACAATTCTTATAGTAGCTTTAATATTTGTTCTTGAGTGGATACGTGAAGGGCAAATTATAGAATCTTTTATGGTTGCTATTGCCCTTGCGGTTTCTGCAGTTCCAGAAGGGCTTCCTGCGGTTGTTACAATAACTTTGGCTCTGAGTGCAAGAGAATTGACAAAGAAAAATGCTTATGTAAAACGTTTAGCATCCGCAGAAACACTAGGTTCAACTACCGTAATTTGTTCGGATAAGACTGGAACAATAACAAAGGGTGAAATGACCGTAAGGAAAATCTATGTGAATAATAGCCTAATAGATGTTACAGGAGTGGGATATAGTCTACAAGGAGAATTCCTTTTAGATAGGTCTCCAATAAATCCAAATGATGATATTCATCTTTATAAAGCTTTGCTCATTGGAACACTTTGTAATAATGCAAAAATTGAAAATGGCCAACCAGTAGGTGATACAACAGAAGTAGCACTAGTTGTCGTAGGAATGAAAGGAGGACTCGAGAGAAACAAAATAGAGGAACATTACCAGAGAATTGGTGAGATTCCATTTAGTTCGGAAAGAAAAAGAATGTCAGTAATATATAGAGTTCCAAATGGGAAAACAGAGGTTTATGTGAAAGGTGCACCAGAAATAGTGCTGGAGCATTGCAAATATATCCTAGAAGATGGAAAAGTAAAGCCTCTTTCTGAAGAAAAAAGAAATGAGATAAACAAAATAAACGATTCTATGGCAGAACAAGCCCTTAGAAGTCTTGCATTAGCTTATAAAGAAATAGAAGACTTTTCTGGAGAGTTTAATGAAGAGGAACTTGAAAACGACTTGATATTCGTTGGTATCGTTGGTATGATCGATCCTCCAAGGGATGAAGTATACGACGCAGTTGAGAAAGCTAAGAGAGCTGGAATAAAGATTGTTATGATAACAGGAGACCATAAATTAACGGCTGTTGCCATTGCAAAAGAAATAGGTATTATGGATGAAAATGGAATTGCTGTTACTGGAAAAGAGCTTGAGCAAATGAGTGATGAAGAGTTCTTAGAAAAAGTTGAAAAAATAACTGTATACGCCAGAGTTTCTCCGCTTCACAAACTCAGAATAGTTAATGCACTGAAAGCAAAAGGGCATATAGTTGCGATGACCGGTGATGGTGTAAATGATGCTCCTGCGCTTAAAAGAGCAGACATAGGTATTGCTATGGGAATAACTGGAACTGATGTGGCTAAAGAAGCATCTGATATGATATTAGCCGATGATAATTTCGCAACAATAGTAAAAGCAGTAGAGGGTGGTCGAATAGTATATAACAACATTAGAAAATTTGTTCGCTATCTCTTAGCCTGCAATTTCGATGAACTAACTGTAATAACCGTAGCTGCATTATTGGGATGGCCAATTCCACTATTACCTGCTATGATTCTGTGGATCAACTTAGTTACTGATGGTGCACCAGCAGTTGCATTAAGTGTTGATCCTCCTGATGAGGATGTAATGAATCAACCGCCACGTGATCCTAAAGCTGGTGTACTCCATGGTATGCTACTATTCATTTTCGTTTCATTTTTACTACAGTCAATAGGGACTCTAGGAATATTCTATGTCTCTTATTTCCTTTGGAATGAACCTGTTGAAGAGGCACGAACTATGGCCTTTATACAAGCAGCATTCTTTGAGCTATTTGTAATTTGGAACGTTCGTTCAGAGAAACATAGTGTATTTAGACTTGGATTTAAGGGAAATAAATTCTTATTGATATCTGTAATTGTCGCTGGCTTATTAACTGCATCACTAACATTTATTGAACCATTTACAATAGCATTTCATTTAGTCCCCCTAACACTTTATGATTGGATATTAGTAATTGCAATTTCGTCGGTTGGATTATTGGTTTTACCAGAGTTTCTCATGAACAGGAAGTTCCTAAAATGGATGTGACAATAAATGTCTCTACTTTATTTTTCTTTACGACATAAGAGGTGGTTTGATGATAACACAATCACAAGTCGATAAAATTAAAAAGGCTGTGGAACGCTATAACATATTTCATGGGGGAGAATCCCAGGCTACTATAATAAAAATCGAAGGCTCAAAAATATATGTAAAATTTGAAGGTACATTTTGCATAGCATGTGGTGCAGATGAATATATTCTTGATTTAAAATATGAGCTGGAAGACGAGTTAAATTGTCCTGTAAAGTTATGTCTTATGGATCTTACAAAACTTGAAGATTATGAAGCAGAGGCAATTTTCGAAATAGAGTTTGATAAATGTTATTAAAAATAAATTTATGAAAAAGGTGTTTTGGTGCTAAAAATGGGTTTGTTCATAACAATTGAAGGGATAGATGGTTCTGGAAAAACAACTTTCGCCAAATCTCTAGTAGATGCTATCAAAAGATCAGAATTGATAAAATCTCCATATTATACTGGCGTAGTTTTTGGTAGAGAACCATCAGATGGCTTCTATGGATCACGCGTTCGTAATATATTATCTGGCAATATAAAGGCAACTTCATGGCCTTGGGAAAAAGCTTTACTCTTTGCACTAGATAGAGCTGAAGATGTTGATACTCTCATAAAACCGAATCTCGCTAAAAATAAAATTGTAATTCTTGATAGGTACATTCATTCACAATTGGCTTATCAAGCAGCCGAAGGATTAGATCTTAATATTCTAATAAGCTTAAACAAAGAATTTCCACAGCCAGATATTGTATTCTTCCTAGATATAGATCCTACATCAGCATTAGAAAGAGTTAAAGATAGGATTAATAAAACATACTTAGGAAAATTAACTCTTTTTGAGAAGATTGATTTCCTCAGTGAGGTTTCTAATAATTACAAGAAGTTTATTGAGAGGAGACTATTAGCTAAACATTTTGTAATTTTAGATGCTTCTAATCCTACAAATATTCTTGTTGACAAAGCACTTAAAATAATCAGAAAAATAGCTGATGATGTTTAAAAAGTAAAGAAGCTTGATAACCCCATTGGTGTGTACTTCTTTTTTCAAAAAAGGTTAATAATTTTAAATTACTTTTAATTCATTATTTTAAGAGAGGTGTGTTTTTATGAGTCATAGACCTTCTAAAGAGGAGTATTACTTAGAAATTGCAAAAGCCGTTTCTAAGAGATCAACATGTTTACGTAGGAGATTCGGGGCAATAATTGTAGTAAATGACGCAATTGTAAGCACTGGGTATAACGGTCCTGCTCGTGGAGTAATTAACTGCTATGAGGTTGGTTGCTTAAAAGATGAATTGAATGTTCCAGAGTATGGTGGTTATGACGTATGTCCTGCTGTACATGCTGAAGAAAATGCTATCATAAACGCAGCTCGTAATGGGGCGAGTGTAAATGGTGGTATAATGTATATATATGGGGAGTATGTAAAAACTGGAGAGCCATCAGAATCTATTCCATGTGATCGTTGTAAGCGGGCTATTATAAATGCTGGAATTGTTCAGGTTATCACAATGAACTCAAAGGGCCAGATAGTTCGTTATGATGTTCGTGATTGGGTAAACTACGATACTCAACGGTATGTTAAAATGATAAATGATGTTCGGATGAAAAAATCTACAAAATCTGGAGGAGAGAAACCTTAATTTTCATATATATTAAGATTTTATTAATGGTGAGAATATGCCAAAAAGGAAAGCGAAAGCAAAGAAGAGGAAAAAGCCAAAATCTCATAAGTGGAAAATGATAGTAGTAATGATTATTCTCTTAGTTGTAGTGTATTCATACGTAAGTTATCCAAGAGCAATATACTCCAAGCAGATATCATCAACATCGGTAGGTACAACAGAAGAAACTTTCGAAGTACCTATGTTGAAATATCGAATGAAAATAATAATTGAATATGAAATTACTGGTTATACAAATATAACAATTATAGATCCAGATGGTAAGACTTTATTTACATGGGAAAAATCTGTTATTAGGAAAGATAGTGGATCAATAACTCGTAGCTTTGACATTAGCAAAAGTGGTGAGTACACAATTATTTATCAGACATTGGGCTCGTACGCTTTAAATATAATGATCTATGTCTTTAATCCACCCTTTAATTAACACAAGAACTATCTGAAAAGGCTAAAAAACATTTATGTATTAAGAAATTTCACATTGCAAAAACTTAATTAAATCAATGTATAAAATAGTTTTCTGTTAGAGAGGAGTTAGCAATGTCTGAGGAAAAACCATACATTTTCAAAATTGTTATGGCTGGAGATGGCGCTGTTGGAAAAACAAGCATTGTGCGTCAGTATATCACACATACTTTTCAGAAAGACTATCTCTCAACACTAGGTGTCCAAGTAAGTACGAAAGAAATCCGGTATCCAGACCTTGCTGTAGTAAAACTGATAATCTGGGATGTTGCTGGGCAGCAGATCTTTGGCTCTGTTAGGCCGATGTACTATAAGGATGCATCAGTTGCTGTGTTGGTTTATGATATTACTGATAGAGCAACCTTTGAGAGTATCCCAAAATGGGTTAAAGAAATACATGAAAATGAGCCTAACGCATCAATAGTATTAGTCGGTAACAAAATAGATTTAGACTATGCACGAAAAGTTTCAAAAGGAGAAGGTGAAAAACTCGCTAAGGAGTTAAATTTAGGAGGATTTGTTGAAACATCTGCAAGAACGGGAGAAGGAATTAACAAATTATTTGAGATAGTAGTAATTCTTTGTTTGAAAAAGAAGATAGAAGAGCTAAAGAAATTGGCTGGTGTATAAAAATGGTATTTGCCCGAAAATTTCCAGAATTTTCTTTCCCCGAGGCTGTACGCAAGTTGATGAACTATATGTTAGAGAAACCTCATTTTATAGTAAAGCCTGCTTTTTCGGAAAAAGAGATAATAACATACCCAGATTTAATTTCTATAACTGGTTTAACTATTGAAGATGCTATAAAGCTTCTAAAAGAGCTTGTTGATGCAAGATGGGTACGTGCCAAAATTTCAAGTAATGTTCCCATGTGTCCTAAATGTGAGTCATTAAAATTGGTTTCTCACCTAGTTTGCCCAAATTGTGGAGATGCGAATATAACTTCTGGTTCTGTTATTAAACATCTTAAATGTGGATTTTCTGGTTTTATTTCCGACTTTAAAGAATTGGACGAATTTGTCTGTCCAAATTGTGAAACTAAGTTAAAAATAGACGAATTGGGTGTAACTTGGATAGTACCTGGTATTCAATATCAATGTAATAACTGTCGATCATTTTTCGAATCACCAAAAATTGAATTTGAATGTCTAAATTGCCGTAATAATTTTTCTCATCATGAAGCAAAAATTTTCAGCATCTATGAATATTATCTTAATCCAATTAATTTGAATATAATAACAGAATATACCGGCTCATTTACTGACTTAATAAATGCTTTAGCGGTAAAAGGTTGGGAAATTGCATATCCCGCAAACTTATATGGCAAAGCGCCATCTCCTCATACATTCACTTTTAACTTCAAATACAAGGATCTCATAAATTGCGTTGTAGATGTTATATATTCACCTATAGGATTTGTTGATAAGACACATGTACTGAATTTCATAAGTAAGATTGTTGAGCTTGAGGTAACTCATAAGTTAATAATTGCAGTTCCAGAGGCAAACCAAGAAGCTAAAGAAACAGCTGAACTCTCTGGTATAGTACTAATTGAAGCAAAAACAATAGAAGAAGTTAAAGAAAAAATTATAGACTTTCTAGAAAGAAGTGTCGAAGAATTAAGTAAAGAGAAAGTATCTGCTGAAATTGAGAGAATCAGTAGATTACTTGAAGGCCTTTAAGGGGATCTGTTATGGAAGGAAAGACAAGGAAATCAATAGCGAAAGGGCTCCTAACATTAATCTATTTTGTAATCTTTGGAAATGGTCCATGGTTAATTGCAGTTATGTTTACTGTTTTTCTTGGTTATCTGCTAATTCCTTTATTATCGCAACAGTCCATAGAAATATATTCAAAGGTAGTTATCCCGTCTCTTCCAATTAGTTTAATTTTATCAAGTTGGATTCAAGTCCTAGTCACTAAGAAGATTTTTGACTATGAGGCTTTAAGAAAAATATATTCAGCCAGAAGACTAATCATATTCTCTGTTATACTTACTACAGCTGTTGTGACATCCTTCTATATGATCTTTTTTGGTATAAACATAATTGGCAAAGGCGGCGGTATTAATGAAAGTGATATTCTTCAATACCTAATGACTCTTGCTCTATCTTTGATGTGGGTGGGGTTAGCTCCTCTCAATGGTCTTCAAAAATATTTTCAGATGACAATGCTATTTTCATCTGGAATGTTATTCAGCGGTGTGCTTGCCTATTATTTTACTGTAATGGGATTTAATATAACATACATTCTAATTGCATATGTTATTGGTTACCTCATCTCTGCTGTTGCGATGTACTTTTATCTCCTTTTTGGAATTTTCCGTTCTCCCAAGCTTACCGTTAAGTTAGATAGAGCGCTTATTAGCAAAATAATAGAAGTATCACGTAATGTTGATAGCGGTGAAAAATTAGCTAAATTGCTTCCTATAATTTTAAAAGTTCAAGAAAGATTATCTCCCGATCAAGCTCTTATAATTTTAAATAAGGCTGAGCTTGAGATGGGGCAAACTGAAAGCTTAAGAGAAATGTTATCTGGGAACTTCTGGCTACTTGTTTCTAATCTGTTATATTTCCTCTTTATATGGCAAGATCGATTCATCGTGTGGATTAAAGAAGGAATGCATGTTGAGGGCTTATTTATAGGATTCAATAGCTTTTATGAAATAGGAATAAATGTGGTTCAATGGGCTCTAATTCCAACAGTTGGTGTGGCAGCTTATTTAATGTCTGAGTTTACACCAACGCTCTTGAAATCTTTAAACAAATTGTATACTGGAACGCTTGATGAGATAAAAATATCATTAAGGAGATTTATACACGATATATACTATAGAGCGGGCCTTCTCTTGGTCTTCGTAACCTCTATTACTTTGGTTTTTGTAATATTCTCTGATCATATTCTTATGTTTTTTAATCTTAAAAATGAGGTATCAAGCTTTGTTCTACATGTTGGAGCCGTAGGAGTTATTTTTCATGCTCTTATGATATATGAATTTCTTGTTCTTATGTATCTTCAAAGATTAAAGGACAATGCACTAATAATGAGCGTAGGGCTTATTACCGCAGCATGTATAGACGTTTATTTCTTTTTATTTGGAAGCTATCATTATATTATCTACAGTTATGTAATTGGAGCTCTAGTCACAGCCACAGTTGGTATCATTTTAATAAAAATTAGAGTAAGCGAACTATATTATTATTTCCTTTCAAAAGCAATATAAGAGCCTCTCATAGACTCTTAATAATTCATCTGAAAAATTCCTTACAGAAAAGTTGTTAGTAATATAATTTCGTCTTAAGACTTTCTTTCTGTTATATTTGCCATTTGTATATTCTTCTTTTGCTCGCATGATTCCTTTAGCTAGAGCAAGTGAATTATTCTTAGGAACATAGTAACCTAAGTTGGAAATAACCTCAGAAACTCCACCAACATTTGTAACAACAGACGGTATCCCCATAGCTGTTGCTTCAATTAAAGAGAACGGTAACCCCTCAATAAGACTCGGCATTGCAAAAATATCGATCTCTTTTAATGCATCATTGACGTTCCAAGTTTCTCTATGAAAAATGAAATAATTTTCTATATTAAGATCCTCGACTAATGACCTTAGGAAATCATAATAATCATAGTCATCTATTGGCCCATATATATTAAATATCCAATTACTATTGCTATCGATTATTTCTTTTGCTGCAAGAATTAAACTTTCAAAGCCTTTTATTGGATTTATCCGAGCTATCATTCCAACCTTTATTTCTTTCTCCTCTGGGTGATCTTTCATAGGATAACATTGCGTGGGAATTCCGTTTCTCAGAATGATACTTTTTGTTTCCTTTATTCCTAGAATTTGTTTATTTCTCTTAACGTGAAACTTAGCTACTGGCAATATTACATTGGCTTGTGATATTGTATACTGCAAAATATTATGTACATCATTTAACGAACTGTTTAAATCATCGTTTTTCTCCTTCAACTCTCTTGGATATCGAATTTCACCAAGGAAATAAGGATTGATTAAACGTAATTTCCATTCTTCCAATAAATCTCCATGCTGAGAGATTAGAATAGGTACATTTATTGTTCTCTTAATTGCGATGGCAAGTAATGCTGCAAGCCCAGGGTTTGCCGCGTGTATTATATCTCCTACTGGTAGTGAGAAATGTTCTATAATCTTAAATAGTGGCGATATAAAATGTTCAAAAGCTAATTCATTTTCTCTTACTCTAATGCTTAAATGTCTCTTGATCTTGTCTATTACTTTATCATTAAAAGTTATATAATTGCATTCTACATCGGAAAATCGAAAAGCTTTGAATCTTCCACTCCAGGGATCTATGTTAAGAATCATAGAAAGAGAGTTCCAATTTTTGTTTTTCTCTGGAGCATCTTCAATGTCAGATGTTATATTAATTATTGAAAAGTCACATGAATAATTTCCAATAGACGAAAGTATACTCCTAATCCACGTTAGAATGCCATTTGGATTTTTAAATGATAATCCTTCCGTAATGATCGTTACCTTTTTCAAATCAACCACACACTTACCTTATATATTAAAAATCGATCTTATTAGGATATATAATACATGTTACCAATTTAAAGTTATCCATTCAAACAATAAAATTAGAAATATTAGGTGACCATTAATAAATGTATCAAAATATAACTTGATACTTAGGGTATTATTGCTTCCTTTTTGTTTTTGCCCTACAGATTGTGATTATCTTTAATAATGTGATAATTCTTTATGTTCTAAGAGAAAGAATCTTGGTGTTTGGCATGAAAGAGATTCGACTGATCGGATTAACATCAATTCCAATAGTTAAGCCGGGAGATGATATTGCTCAACTAATATTTAACGCTCTGAATAATGAAAATGTTCCTCTTGATGATGGTGATATTATAGTTATCGCTCAAACAATAGTTTCAAGAGCTGAAGGAAGAATAGTTAATTTAAATGAAATAACACCATCGAAATTCGCTGAAACTATTGCTAGTACATATAATAAAGATCCTCGGCATGTTGAAATAATATTGCGTGAAAGCAAATCTATAGTCAGGATGGGTAATGGTCATATAATCACTGAAACTCATCATGGATTTGTTATGGCAAATAGTGGTGTTGATAGAAGCAATGTTCCTGGGGATAATACAGTCTCGCTTTTGCCTATAGATCCCGATAAATCAGCTAGAATGATAAGAAGTAAATTGAAAAAACTGACTGGTAAAGAAGTTGCTGTTATAATAATAGATTCTATGGGGCGTCCTCTTCGAAATGGAATAATTTCGGGTGCCATTGGCGTGTCGGGGATAAAACCTCTTAAAGATATCCGTGGAGAGAAAGATCTCTTTGGGTACGTTATGAAAACCACTGTAATCGCTTTAGCTGATGAATTAGCATGCGCTGCTGCATTGGTGATGGGTGAAACTAATGAAGGAATACCTGTAGTTATTATAAAAGGCGTCAATTATGAGAAGGGTGAATATAGTGCAAAAGAATTAATAATGCCAATTCAAAAAGATTTATTTAGGTAATTAATTTCTCATTATTTCTAACTCAACTTTGCTAATACTACAAACAATAAGACTTGAAAGAATGGTGATTTTATGAGGGTTGCAATAATAACTGAAGGAACGTACCCCACAACCTTGGGAGGAGTTTCTTATTGGGTACATAATTTGATAGATGGCATGCCAGATATAGAATTTGTTGTCGTTGCAATAGTACCGACTAAAGAACCCACCATTCGATTTGCAAAACCACCAAATTTAAAAGAAATAATATTCGTACCGGTACCTCATAAACTTGAAGAATTTAGCGATATTGAAAAAACAGACCTTGTTGACGAAATGGTAGAGGAGATTATTCAGTTTCATAAAAATATAAAGAATTTTAAGTTTGTAGAAGCTTATAAAAATCTTAAAAAAGTGTATCCTATTTTTTTAGACAATCCTATGAAAATATGGCGTCACAAACTTCTTTGGAAATTTCTTGAAGAATACTATAAGAAAATAAATCCCAAAACTGCTTTTTTCAAATGGCTAGTATCTTGGAAAAATACACATGCTCCTCTGTTATCACTACTAGCTACAAAAATGCCTGAGGCTGACGTTTATCATGCAACAAACTCTGGTTATCCCGGACTAGCGGCTCTTTTAGGTAAAATTTTATACGGCGGTCGTACACTTGTAACAGATCATGGTCTTTTTATTCGCGAGTTAAGAATTCGCATTGAGGCTTCTCTTTTAGATAAGATAGAGAAACTATTATGGATTCGCACTGGCGTTAGTATAAGCATAATGAACTACCATTTATTTGATTTAGTAACCACAGTTTGTGAATTCAACAAGAGATGGGTAATCGAAAACGTCGGAATACCCGCTGAGAAAATCAAAGTAGTTTATAATGGGATAGATACCGACTATTTCCGCCCCCTCTTAGTCCCTCGTGATCCCTACTTGGTAGGAACGATAGCTCGTGTCTATGATATAAAGAATATAAAAGATTTCATAAAAGCTGCAAAATATGTTGTAAAACGTGTTCCAGAAGCAAAGTTCGTTGTAATAGGCCCTGTAGATGACCCTGTATACTGGGATGAATGTAACAGATTGGTTGAAATGCTGGATCTGAAGGAAAAATTCCAGTTCCTAGGTCCGACAACTAATACTTTATTCTGGTATAATTCGATATCAGTCTTCGTGCTATCAAGCGCTAGCGAAGGTTTTCCGCTGAGTACTATAGAAGCCATGGCATGCGGGACTCCTGTAATTGTAACAGATGTTGGTGGTGCAGGTGAAGCTGTTGGCAAATGTGGATTTGTAGTTCCTCCGTACAATCCTAGAAAGTTAGGAGAAAAAATTGTATGGCTTTTAACACATCAAAAGGAAAGAGAACAAATGGGTTTGTGTGCTAGAGAAAGAGCTGTTAAATATTTCTCACAAAAGAAATTTATCAGAGAATTTAAGAAGATATATACAACCTTGGCTCGTAAAGAGAGAGTTTTGGCATGACATTAACAATTTTCACTGTTGGGCATTCAAACAGATCCTTTGAAGAACTGATTCGAATATTAAAAAAGTACAATATAGAAACTATAGTTGATGTTAGGAGTTTTCCAACAAGCAAGAAATATCCATGGTTTAATAGAGAAACCTTAGAGATTGAACTTCCCAAGTTTAAAATTAAGTACATATGGCTCAAGGATCTTGGAGGGTATCGCAGGGGTGGATATGAAAAGTATCAAGAGAGTGAACAATATAAAATAGCGTTAGATGAATTGATCAGCTTAGCTAAAGAGTCGCGAGTTGCAATAATGTGTGCCGAAAAGCTTTGGTTTAAATGTCATAGAAGGTTTATTTCAAACGATTTAGTAAGAAGAGGAATCGAAGTGATTCATATTATTGATCTTAAACGAATACAAAAACACAAACTGAAGAAGCAAGTTTAACTGTCATGTATTATTGTTCATAGCTGAAACTTAGTTTTTTAACGGAAATAAATTTTATAATTCCATAAGTTCTCATAAATATCTAGCCTACTAAACATAAATATCATGAGCGTGTGATCTATGAGAATTGGAATTATTGGTGGTACAGGCGATCTTGGAAGAGGTCTTTCTTTAAGATGGGCAAAAAATCATACTATATTTATAGGGTCCAGATTTAAAGAAAAAGCTGAGCGAATAGCTGATGAATATAATAAAATTGCAAAAGATTACTATAAAATGGATGTTGAAATAGTTGGTCTTGAAAATAAGAAGGCCGTAGAAAAATCAGAGCTTGTCGTTCTTTCAATACCTGCGGAATTCATAAAAACAATAGTTGAATCTTTTAAAGCTGAGCTTTCAGGAAAGATTATAATATCTCCCATAGTTCCTATGAGGAAGGAAGGCAATAACTTTATTTATATACCACCCCCTGAAGGAAGCGCAGCTCTCCTGTTAAGGAAAATAGTTCCAGAAACAACGAAAATTGTTGCAGCGTTTCATAATCTATCTGCTATCAAATTAGCAGAACTGGGACGTAAGCTAGATTATGATGTAGTGATGTGCGGCGATACTGAAGCAAAATCTGTAGTATCCGAGCTTATCAAAGAAATAGAAAACCTTAGACCATTAGACGGAGGGCCGTTAGAAAATGCTTATCTTATTGAATCCTTGACTCCGCTTTTGCTTAATGTTGCAATTAGAAACAAGCTTAAACTGCCATCAATAAAGTTTGTACTCTAAATAATTTATTATATCTCCTCTATAGTTACTTTTGTACTAAATGTTTCCTTTGGTACTTTCCAGTACTGTCTACTTTCATCCCAATACGGTGCCAAGATCGTTATTGGTCTCCTTCCTATATTTACATATCTTGGTATTAATTTATATGCAGCTACGTTATCTCTTAAAATAGCATCTAAATGATATGCTATTGTTGCTAATTTTGTTGAGGGAATTTCAATAAAACTTATGATGCCATCTGTTGTTTTTGCTAAATAGTACAACGGATAAGAATTAGAGAAATATCGAATGAATACCTCCATATCATCCTCACTATCTTTAAATGGTTCAATATAAACCATCAAAGAACCATCTAACATTATATTATTTACACGAACGACAGGATAATAGTACTTTCTATATTTTTTCTTAATTCTACATATGGTTGCTTCGCTGACGTTCAGATTGAAGTTCCTTTTTATAATTTCCTTTAGTTGCCTGATAGGTGCTCTAATATCAAATGTTGATAATGTGTATACAATGAATTCCTTCTTTGTGAAAAATCTCTTTTCAAACGAATATTTAAGAAACTCAGGTCGTTGTAAAAACTCGTAATGATCTTTCATGAAAGAGTATGAAGAAACTATATCTTTGTGAACATCTAGATTCCAATCTCTCCCCTCAAATAGGAAGAAATTCATCCCGTAAGTGATTTCTCTTATTTCTTGCAGTTCATAATCAGTTATTAATCTGAATCTAAAAAGATTAACAATCCACCGCTTAAATCTTTCAATAACAGATACTTGATTAGGTATAGCAAAAGTCACCCATCCATCTATTCTTCTCTCATACACTGCAAATGTATCAAGATTTATTGTTAGGGTAAATGGTGTCCAAAGAACATTCTTTACAAAAGAAACAGCCTCCCTAGGAATTGTTAAAAAAAGCACAAAGTGCCTTAACTTAAATATTGTAGGGTCTATTAGTGAATAGAATCTTAATCTATATTTATTTGATAACCTATTGACATATGCTCTAGCAGTTCTATAGTTCACCCCAAGATACTTTGCCAAATCTCTTGATTTAGCAGTCGGATTATTAACAATGAACTCTAATGTCTCTAAATCTCTTTTAGTTATCTTCTCTTGAGCGATAAAAATGGTTGAAAGAAATCTCTTAATCATTTCTTTATTTGTTATTCTATATTTTTCAATTATTCTAAGCCTGCTTTCTACCATCATCTTAAGGTTATCATCATTAGGAAGGCTAAAACCAGAAGGAGTTTGAGCTTTAAGCAAAATCTTTTTAGGTTCGTTATTCAAATATGCGTTTAATGCTTGGTATATCTCAATAATTTCATCGTCATCAATTGGTGGTTTATAGAATTTTTTTCTCATATCAAACCACTATTATATTCAAATTAAAAAAATGTACTATGTATATTGAAATAATATCAATAACTTACATTTAAATTTTTACACTTTTTTTCATATATAGTAAGAAAAAATCAACTAAAATCAGGTTAAATTAAAAAATAAGGATTATTACTAATTATTATTTATTTTTCAGAAAAAAGTCATCTTATTTTTGGAAAATAAGATAAAATAGTAATTATTTGCTCCATTTTGAAATACTATTTAAATAAATGTGATGTTACAATTAATCAAAAAAGACAGGTAATAAGGGTGGTAGTTTATGAGAGACGATGCAGACCCAATTGACCCAACCCCATTTTAACATTGCTGTAAGTTAAGCATATCAAATCATAAAATAATTTTTATTGTTTATGCTCTTTAATCTAATCTCTTAATCCTTTTTTAGAAATAAGAATTGGAGTTTTAATTTGTAGCGCCTTTATCATTATGATAATAATAAGAAAAAATAAAGGTAGGTGATTTGATATGTTATTTGCAGAAGCATTATTAGAGTTAGAAAATGATATAGTTGTAAATCCAAAGACTGATAGTTTGGTGTTGCGAGCAATTGCAGCAACCTTTGAGATACTAGAGGCTGACCTAAAAACAGTGTTCTCCCCAAAGGGGAAGCTGACATTAACTTTCGAAAATGGACTTGTCAAGGTGGTGATCAGAAAAAATGAAAAAGGAGATGTTGTCATTTCAACAGAATAGCGGGGGAAAGGTAAAGGGAATAGGGCCAAATGCATTCTTCTTATTTTACGGTCCCGATTTTGTGGATCATTTGTTGAAGAACGGTTGGCTTCTGAAGGTTATCTCTGTTCGCTGGGATACCGAGTACGGGTCGGGTATTTTCAACATGCATATTGTTCGGGGTAGTGTTTCGTCGTTCATCAGGAAGCACATTCTTGACATTGTTAAGATAGAGCTCTATTACATATCCCCCAAGGGGATCGCGACCCTCAGGCTGACACCTTATGGGACAAATCTTGATGGCATGACTGAGGAGGAATTTAAACGTTTCATAAGTAATAAGAATTTCCCAGAGGAGATAAAGTCCTATCTACCCTTCTAACCTTCTCCTTTATTTATACAGTTGCTTTGAGTCTGTGCTTAGTTAGCTTTTCATCTAACTATGCTTAAAAATAAAAATAGAAAATTAAAGATTGCTTACAACCTTATAAGCCCTTAAATAGGTTTCATAAATAGCCTTAGCTGCTTCTATAATTTGATTTTTTTCAGATTCCTGTAGTTCATTCCATATATCCGAATTTAAAGAACGTGAAATTTTTCCAGGAACTGTTACAAATACGGGTTCTGGGACATCGCTGAAAGTTCTAGGAATTGCGAAACTAAGTACTTTCCCCGTATTTAAAATTATACCTCTGATTATCTCAATAAATGAACCTGCTGGTCCCCATCTTGTTCCTCCTAGAGCTTTAATTACTTCCATGCTAATGTTCTTAACATAGGATTCTACATCCGCCTTATTAAGCTCTTTATTATTATTTTCCAAATATACATCAATCGGTGTTCCGTCTATCCGAACAGTACTCCAAAGAGGAACCGCGGAAATTCCGTGTTCTCCTCCTACAAATCCCTCAACAAGTCTAAGTGGAACATTCAATTTCCTTGATATTATTGTTTTGAACCTAACAGTCTCTAAATTTGTGCCAGTTCCAACTACAATTCTTTCTCCATTAGTAAGTTTGTAAGCTAGCGTTGCCATGGCATCTACTGGATTGGTTATAACAAAATACCATGCTTTGGGATTTTTCTCAAATGTTGATGTAACTATATTATGTATTATCTTTGCATTTTCGTCTGCTAGGTCCCTTCTAGTCATACCCGGCTTTCGTGGAAAACCGGCAGAGATGACAATTAAGTCCGCATCCTCTACAAACTCAGAGTGTTCACAAGCCTCTATGGTTATATCAAATCCATGAGCTGCGCATGCATGATACAATTCTTCTTTTGTCATCTCAGCAATTTTTGGTTTTATATCAACTAGTGTGAGTTTGTCTACATATCTTTCGAATATCAGTGTATATGCAACAGCTTGGCCTACACGACCAGTACCAATAACTGCTATATGCACCATAAAGATCCCTCAAAATGGTATTCAGTAAGACAACTAATAGACAGACAGTAATCTTGTCAAAGTTAAAAATAAGATATTTTTATAGGTTTGCATAAAAAAGAAAGTTCTACGCTTTATAATTTCCTGAATAGAAGGTAAATAAGTTATTTTATTAATTGTACAAAAGCAAAGCTTTAGAAGCATAGTATCTGACTTCTAATCGATGTTATATATGTTCTTGTTCAATATTGTTGGTGTGATATTATCGATTAAAAATAGATTCTACTTTTCACTTAGGTTGTGAATTAACAACATTAATAATTTGGAATTCAAAATTCTTTATATTCATTTTAAATTTCCCGAATTCTATTCTCCTCTCTCTTCGACTTTTATTTCTGGAAATCCTTTTTCTTTAATAAAATCTATAACTTCATCTAATCTTGGAAGGGCAGTTCTGGCTCCTATTTTTGTTATTGCTATTGCTGCGCATGCTGTGGCATAACCTAGAGTTTTTTCATCATCATATTCTCTAAGAATACCTAATACTAAACCTGCTGTATAGGCATCTCCTGCACCCGTTGTATCAACTGGTGTTACTTTATATGCAGAAGCTATGTACTTTTTTTCTCTTGTAAACATGATAGAACCCAGAGGCCCCCTAGTGATAATAATTTTCTTAGCACCCATGTTTAATAAGAAATCTGCTGCAACGTCAAAATCTTTACCAGTTCCAACTAAACTTATCAGTTCCTTTTCGCTTAATATGAGGACATCACAATTAGCTATCATATCTTTGACGAAGTCAAAACCTAAGGAAATCATTACACCACCTGGAGAATATACTATCTTTATTTTCTTGTCTTTTAGCCCCATTATGAGAGCTCTTGCAACATGAGGAAATATTTCTCCAACTACTAAAAGTTTAGAATCAAGGATATAGTCCATCGGTAATTCTTCTGGCTTCTCTAGAAGTGCCTTCCCTCCAAGAGCAAATATTATTCTTTCCCCTTCCTCATTAACTGCAATGAACGTTGCAGCAGAATAACCCTCAGAAATTATGACTCTTGATACATCAACATTTTCTTTTTTAAATTCCTCTAATAATAACTTTCCATTTTCATCATTTCCTACTTTTCCTACAAATCCAGTATCTACACCTAATCGTGCCAAACCAACTGCTATGTTTGCTAATGACCCACCTGGATATTTATCAAAGGCATCGACCGGTACTATTTCATCCGGCTTTGGGAATCTCTTAACTTTTGCAATTAAATCAACAGCCGCAGCTCCGATTACAACAACTTCTTTCATCTTATCCAACCTACCTATCATAATTCATCAGATTTGTAAGTTTTCTTGCATAGTTTTCAAGCCCAATCTTATTAACTTCCTCAACAATTTTTAACTTCTGTTTATCTATCTTACTTATACCTCTAAATGCTCCCGCAATAGCACCACTTATTGCACCTATAGTGTCTGTATCTCCTCCAATATTTGTAGATAAGATAATAGCATCCATGGGATTTCCTTTTGCAATTATCAAGATACCAAAAGCTGCTGGTATTGCTTCTGCAGAATGTATCCCGGTTCCAATTATTTCATATATTTCTCTCGTTGCCTTTTTCGGGTCATTAAATTTTTTGGCTATATCTACAGATAGCCTTATTCTTTTTTCTACAGATGGCGATACAACATCTCTTCCATAATCTGCGCCTATTCTTGCTCCATTAATTGCAGCATCAATTATTTTGTCAAGAGCAGCATCCTCACTTAAGGATATAGATATAGCAGCAGCTACGGCTGATGCGGCCGCTATAGCAGGTTTACCACCATGGGTTACTCTTGATATTTCAGCTGCTTTTTTAGCTGCAACCTCAGGTCTTCCTGGATATAAAAGACCTATAGGTGCAATTCTCATTGCGGCTCCACAAGTTACATTTCTCTCCCCAGCAAGTTCGATAGGCACTCCATTTAGAATATTTTCTATTGCTTTTCTTGTACTTGGTCCTACATAAGGTTTCTTATCAAGTCCCTTCTTAGCCCAATCTATTAGTTTTTCCGAAAAACTCTCAGGGGTTATTATCCCTTTATTCTCAATTATGGCATCGATTAAAACCATCGTTTCCTCCGTATCGTCTGTTATATGACCTTCTGGTAAGAAAGAATTCGGATGTCCATCTGGGGCTCTCTTAAAAGTAGTGACATAGCCAAAGATCTGTTGAATTTCGTTTGGAGTAAGACCTTCAGTCGGCATTCCTAAAGCATCTCCGATGGCCAAACCAGCTAAACACCCATATATCTTATCAAAAAAGTTGTTATTTGCCATCTTATTCGCATCCCTTAATCTTTTGTTTTAAACAGTTCATTAAGCGGTGGTTTACTAAGATTTTAATGTCTAATATTCCTTTTTGAAGGGTATTACCGATATATATAATTCACTTTATTAAAATAATTTTTCTTATTTGTGGTGAATTTCTAGGAGTTAGTGCAGAAATATTTACAAATTCTATCAATCCTTTTTTATGTTAATGAGTGTTCGAATTTATAGAGTAATATGCCTTATATGACACATATGTTATGTGGTGATTTCATGATATCTCCAAATCTTGAAGTTATTAATGAATTAAAGAATATAATACCTCCTACAAGAATGACCTTTGACTACGTAGACAGGGTCTTCTACTCTCGAGATTTGTCCATGGACCCTACAGAGTTGCCAGACGTCGTTTTACTCCCAAAAACAGTCAGTGAAATAGCTAACGTGATAAAGTTTGCTAATAAACGCAAAATTCCAGTATATATCTTTGGTCGTGGTTCTACATTGCTCGGTTTTCGTGTTAAGAAAGGAAGTATCGTACTTAATTTAACTGGGATGAACAAAATTTTGAATATTGATACTGCACATCTTACGGTTACTGCCGAAACAGGTGCTGTCTGGTTGGCAGTAAACTCTGCACTATGGAAAATGGGCTATGAATTATCTTCTCAATGGCATGGCGGCGTAATTTCTTCAACGCTTGGTGGTGCAGTAGCAGCTAACGCTATTGCAAGAACCGCCGAACCAGGTACACAAGTTGGAGATACCGTAGTCTCCTTAGAAGTTGTATTACCAGATGGGACTGTAATAAAAACTGGATCAGCATCAAATGATAAGAGTATACCCTTTGAGAGATACTGTTTAGGTCCCGATATAACTGGTTTATTCATAGGTTCTGCTGGTACGTTTGGTGTGATTACAAAGGTATCTATGAGAATTAGACGAAAGCGAGAGCAAACTGAATACCTAAACTACGTGTTTAAAGATTATGAAAGTGCCATTAACGCGGTTGAGAATCTTCAGCAAGAAGAATTAATTCAATTTGCACTTTATATTCAGGGTGCTCTGCCTGAAGGTATAAACAGTAAGCTTCATGTGATAATTACAGGAAATAAGAACACTATTGGATTTAAGAAAAAGATGGCCGATACTATATGTAAGGCTTTCGGAGGAATTCCTGATAATCCTGAGCACACAAAATTGTTCTGGGAAACATATTATTACTCTTGGCTTAGAGGGATTCCAACTCAATTTTACTACGTGAGAACTGGGATTCCATACTTCTGTCCAGAGGTAAATGCATATTTCCCAACAAGATTATTGCCAAAGGCATATGATGTGTTCTGGGACTATTGGAATTCGCATCTCGATGAAATAAAGAAACTTGGTGGCCTTCTCAAAGGAATTGATACATTTATAATGTATAACGGAGGCTTTATATGGGTTGACCCGCTCTTTCCAAAGCTTAATGAGGAAGCCGTTAAATATGGCTTGAAACTAAGAGCTGAGCTATTTGAAAAGTTTATGGAAATCGGTGGATGCCCTGCTGCTATAAGTAGCCATTTATCATCATTAATTCTTCCAAAAACAGGTGCAACTTATGAATTTATGAAGCTTTTAAAGAAAGCAATTGATCCTAATAACATTCTAAATCCAGGAGTATTATTCCCGGAGGAGTTGTAAAATGCTGTATGATGACATTAAGAAATATGAAAATATTGTAAATAGATGCATTGGATGTAATTTCTGTATCGAGAATAGCTGGCTAGGGCCTTATCATGGGTGTCCAGTATATGATATAAAAGAATTCGAGTCCTATGGGCCACGAGGACGAAATCTTATAATGTCATTACTCATAGCTGGTGATGAAAATTTAAAACTCGATAAAAAATTAGCAGAGAGAATATTCTTATGCGCTGATTGTGGTTTTTGCGAAGAATTCTGTATGACTGGTTTACCATTAGAAGAGCTTAGGCTCGCCCTAAGTAATTATATATTGAAAAATGCATCTGAACTTCCAAAAAGCGTAATTCAAGCTAAAGAAAGACTTTTAAAGACAGGAAATATCTTTGGGAAGAGTGACAAAGAAAAACTATCTTGGCTTGATGACAAATCGGTAGTTGATAAAGAAAATGCAGAAATAGTTTACTTTGTGGGATGCTCAACTCACTACAGCCAGACTCAAATTGCTAAAGCAGTTGTTGAAATACTTAAAAAAACAAATGCGAATTTTACAATACTAAGCTCAGAAAAGTGCTGTGGATATCCTCTCTTTGCAGTTGGCGATATAGAGAATGGAATAAAATTTATAGAGGACAATATTCAACAAATTAAATCTGTAAAAGCAAAGACTGTTCTATTTAACTGTCCCGGTTGCATGAAAACCTTTACACGGACATATACCTTAGTTACTGGTAAGCAGTTTCCGTTTAAAGCAATGCATAGTACCGAATATCTAAATAATTATCTGAAGGAGCGAAGATTAAAACTAAGGCTTGATTTATCAACTACTGCAACATACCATGATCCTTGCCATTTGGGTCGAGGCCTTGGTATCTATGCTGAACCTAGAGAACTTATAAAGAGAATTGAAAATCTACAGTTAATTGAAATGCCTAGATCAAAAGAGAAGTCATATTGCTGTGGTGGTGCTCTAACCACAACCAATCCACGAATAAAGGAAGAAATTTCATTAAGAAGATTTGAAGAGATGGAGAAATTAGGCGTTTCTATATTTTTACAAGCATGTCCTACATGCGCAATGAATCTAAAAAGGGTTGCTGAGAAGAAAAACAGCAAAGTAAAAGTTATGGATGTCATAGAATTGTTTAACATGCTATTATAATAAGAAAATATTAAAGAAAATAGAAAGCCAATGCAAATAATGATGTTATTCTCTTTTTTATTTTTATCATCATTTTTATAGTTAAAATAGCCTACTAATTATTTCTAGGTGAAGAATATGAATTTAATAGTAAAAGATGGCATAGTAATAACTATGGATAAGGAAAGAAGGATCATCGAAGATGGCGCAGTAGTCATTGAAGGGAATAAGATCGTTGATGTCGATAAAACTCACAAAATTGAAGAAAAGTACAACATTTCTGAGTATGAATTAATTGATGCTAATGGAATGGCTGTGCTTCCTGGATTTGTTAATACTCATGCACATATGTATCAAAACTTTATGAAGGGCTGGCATGATGATCTTCCATTAAAGGAATGGTGTGATTTTGTTCTATTTCCAGTTGTAAAATATGCAAAAACTTTTGAAGAAAATGGATTTAATGAGTTCTTCTACTATAGTAATATGTTGGCTGCAATAGAAGCAATAAGATCTGGAATTACAACAATGCTCAATTTTGGGGCTGCTAAAGAAACAACATTAAGGGTTTTTGATGAAATAGGGATGAGAGGGATCATGGGTATTACTTTAGCCGATAAGTGGATTCCAGAGGAGCTAATAAGACCCACAGATGAGGTACTGCGGGATGTTCAGTCAATAATTGATAAGTGGCACAACTCACGTAATGGCCGCTTGAAAGTTATGTATGCGCCATCTACACCATTTATTTGCACTCAAGAATTTCTTCAAAAAATAAAAGAACATTCTGAAAAGACGGGCGTACCCATAACTATACATACATCGGAAACTAGGTATGAAGTTAAATTAATAAAAGACGAAACTGGCATGAGACCAATCGAATACTTGGACAAAATTGGTTTTCTTGGAAAGAATGTTCTTGCGGTCCACTGTGTATGGGTAAGCGATAATGAAATAAACTTACTTGCGAAACATGATGTGAAAGTTTCTCATAATCCAAAATCTAACATGAGACTAGCATCTGGGATCGCACCTATTGTAAAGATGAGACAGAAGGGAATCACCATTGGCTTGGCTACAGATGGTGCTGCAAGCAATGATAATCTTGATATGATCGAAACCATGCGAGCTGCTGCATTTTTAGCTAAAGTTTCCACCCTAAGAGCTGGTTCTCTTGTTGGTAAGGATGTACTTGAGATGGCCACAATTGAAGGAGCTAGGGCAGTATTCATGGAAAATGAAATAGGTAGCCTAGAACCAGGGAAAAAAGCAGATGTAATACTTATAGATTTAAGAAAACCCCATCTACAGCCAGTGTGCAATGTAATAAATACTATCGTTTATGTTGCAAGTGCCTGTGATGTTAATACTGTAATTATTGATGGAAAGATCATTATGAAGGATCGAAAGATTTTAACTGTTGATGAAAATCGCATATTAGAAACTGTCAAAGAGAAGTTTGAGCCAGCATTAAAGGAAATTTATAATCAAACTCTTAGTATGGAAAAGGTTGTGGAGTCGGAGGATATACAAATAGAATAAGCATTTTCTCCTATTTTCTCTTTAAGCATGAAAAGTTAATATAAAGCGAATCTTTATTGAAGATAAGAATAACCACATAACATCGTGATAAAAATGAGTGAGTTATTAGATGTGATTTATAATCGAAGGAGTATCAGAAAATATAAGCCTGATCCAATACCTGATGAAATTATAGAGAAAATACTCAATGCAGCTCGACTTGCACCATCCGCGCATAATATACAACCATGGCATTTTATTGTTGTTAAAGATAAAAAGCTTCGAGAAGTGCTCTCACGGTGGCGATGGAGCAGATTTCTTAAAGATTCACCAGTCGTAATTGTTGGTTGTGGGGATTATAGGTTATCTCCTAAACTTTGGATAGTTGATGTCAGCATTGCGTTACAAAATTTAGTAATTGCCGCAACAGCATTAGGTTTAGGTACTTGTTGGGTATGTGACTTTGAAGAAGATAAAGTGAAAGAACTCCTAGATATTCCCGAGAATTATCGTGTTGTTGCGCTAATAGCTGTTGGATATCCAGATGAGAAACCAGAAATACCTAAGAAGAAAGAGCTTGCTGAAATAACCAGCCTTAATAAGTTCGGAAAGCCATTAAAATAGAAATTTGAATGACTAAAAATGCTTTGGTAAATCTTTCATTTATTAAAATTATATCATTACGCAAAAACTCTAATATTTCAAAAGCTTAGAAAGATAGACAGTTCTTTAAATCTTCTGGAAATCTTTTACTATTTATAAAGTGCTTAAATTCCTCCTCAGTCATGCCATCAAGATTTGTCCCATAAGGTGTCAGCCTGAGGGTCGCGATCCCCTTGGGGGATATGTAATAGAGCTCTATCTTAACAATGTCAAGAATGTGCTTCCTGATGAACGACGAAACACTACCCCGAACAATATGCATGTTGAAAATACCCGACCCGTACTCGGTATCCCAGCGAACAGAGATAACCTTCAGAAGCCAACCGTTCTTCAACAAATGATCCACAAAATCGGGACCATAAAATAAGAAGAACATATTTGGGCCTATCTCTTTTTCTCTATTAATTTTTTGATGCTGTATAATCCCCTTTTCTAAAATTTTCGACACCACCATAATAATTATTATTTATTCTAATACAAGCGGAAAATCATAACATCTTATTAACGATCTAAACACTTAGAATCTTAACATAATTTTGTAAATATGATTCTTGAGCTCACACGTAATTCTTGAAACTTATTCTATTGGGTCTATAAAAGTTAAATAAAAACAATAACTTATTACATAATATAATTAAATTACATAGTATAAATTCTTTTTTATTGTTGCAACTTGGCAGAGGCTCTTTTTAATTGCCTTTTTACTTTAAAGTATTTTTTGTAATTAGTAAAAAGTAAAAATTTATGCCTAATAATAAAATTAAAGAATTAAGTTTAAAATGCTAATCCTTCATTCATAAATCCTTTTTAATCTTTCACACTCCTCAAGCCATCCAATTTCTCTTAGCCCTATAAGCATAAATCGAAGATATGCGGGATTTGGTGGGCATTCTGGAACTTTAAACTCATCAGAAGCTGTATACGTTTCAGCATATACGTATCTGCCATTCTTCAAAAATATTCTTACAGTAATTCTTCTATAATGAACTGGTACCTTTTCATGCATGTCAAGCTGCTTTATATCAGGATACAGTATCTCATACAAGGCTCCGTAAACGATATCCCCCTCTGACTTTTCTATATTCGCACAGCAATTATCCATGCATCTTTTGTTAAAAGTAAGTTTATAATCCTTTAAGAAAGCAGGATATTTAGCTAAGATTTCAATACTACGTTCTTTCATTCTCCGAGTATAAATATCCGAGCCATAGGCAAAATAATTTATTTTTCCTGTTCTCTCTTTTTTAAAAGTATAATCCCCACTTTCAATAAGTTTACTATCTTTAGGTAAATCTCTATTGTACACATAAATAATTACTTTTTCTTTATAATCGCCAAAAAAAGCGAACGTTTCCTCTTTAATATATAGTCCAGCGCTTGGATTTTCTCTATCTACGCCTTCTACACTGTCTAATGTATCCATTAATCTCTCATCGACCTCGTATACCTCACCGTGTACGATACCTGAGCCTGGAACAATTGCTGGGAAGAATTCCAAATCATAGAGATCATATCCCTTAATTATAGCTCTACCTAAGAAAGGGTATTTCTTTAAATAAAAATGGAGATTGAAGCCGTGCATTAAAGTCCCATAAACGAACAATTTCATAATAAAACCTCATTATTATGTATTTTACATTATAGTAATGAACAATATATTACTCTTTCTATAATTATCTCTAAACACTATAATATGCATAAATATAATTATAAAATTACAATAAAATATTAAAGTATAACTGTATAATAATAAAAATTTCTCTACTTTTAACAAGTTATATGAAATATTGCAATTACTCCTTTATTTCTACTTCTGCTTATTTTTAGAAATTCATCAATAGCATCCTTTGTCTTCTTAATTATATATTTTATCCCTCTCTGTTCTAAGAAATCTAAGGTATCCTTTTCAATAGGTAGCGCACCATAATGTCCTGTACCAATAATTAGAGTATCGATAACTCTAAATCTCTTTATTGTTTCTTCTACTTCCTTTTTAGTTAGTGGGGTATGTCCATATTTTACTTTTAAAGGTTTAGATATCTCTTTTAAGCGTTTAGTAATAGTGCCATCAGAAGAAACTATCACATCTTCACTATACTGCACTCCATTAATTACTATTTGACCAAATGTGACACTTATTTCCATATGAATCACCATTAAATAGTAAGGTAAAGAAAATTTATTGTTTAATGATAATAAACGTTCTCAATTATTAATATTCAAAGTTCATAGCATTATAGATTTCCTTAGGAAGATTGGGGCAGTTCTTATCAAGGTAATATTTGCTTTCTATTACTTGAGCATGTAGTAGGACTTTAAATTCGTCATCCGAAAGATATGTAGTTGGCATTAATTCCCTAAATCTTTCTTGAGATATACCTGGCACTTCTACAGGTATCAATACTTTTTCCCACACTAAGTGTGATTTCACAGCCCTTTTGTAGCTTGCAGGAGAAAAAGCTCAGTTTCTTCGATAGTCGGTCTTGTACCTCCCATGGCCTTTGGTATACCATTCACTTCAATCAGTATAGGCTCTGGTACCATTACTGTCTTATTTCCTAATTTCTTTCAACCCATTTATACCGGGCTATTATTCTTCTTGTGGTATTGAATTGATAAACTTCTACTGGATCTCCTTTCTCCTTTTCAGATATTGATAAAACCTAACTACATGAGCTGTATTTGTGACATCAGTTGTAAATGGCTGTGCGTATCTTGCAACATACCTAACCCTGCCGATAACTTCTTTTGCTTGAGCAGGATGCTCTATTGTTTTCTGATAAATAATGAAACGTTGCTACGAATAATATGTATGTTAAAAATTCCCGACCCGTACTCAGTGTTCCAACGAACGGAGATGGCCTTCAGAAGCCAACTGTTTCTTAACAGATGATCTACAAAATCTGGTGCATATAGCAAGAAAAATGCATGTGGTTCAATATTTTTTGCATCATCTGATCTTTGCTCAGATAATATTTTCTTATTCACGTTTCTTACATCACCGATTTTTCTCTTTGCTTGGCAAAAATTACAAATTATCAAATTTTGCGCTTTATCCACCCTTTCTTTATTTCTTCTATTTCGTACTTTCTTATGGCATCTTCTAATAACTTACGAGCTAATTCAAAAAACCTTTTATCAGAGTGTATAATAATACCTCTTTTAAAAACTTCCAGAGGTGTTGTATGGCCTTTTTTACACAGCTCTAAAAACTCATTAACTTTTAATCCTATAGGTTCTATTGGTATGCCAAACTCATCAAGTTGTAGAAGAATACTTAATCTATCTAGCACATGATCTGGTAGGTTGTCACTTACGATTATTAAATCAATATCACTTCCCAATCCAAAAGTTCCTCTAGCCAGAGAACCTATTATAGCTACTAGTTTCGGTTTTATCTCCTTAATTAACTTATTTAGATAAAGTTCTAATTCGCTCTTAAAAGGAATGTCAACACTTATATCCATTCTCTTGCCTCACTTTTGATAAATTTTATAATCTTAGTCGCACAATCTATAGCTTTTTTAGCTGTGGGCTCATCGTAATATTCGAAGGGTGATCCGCTGTAGAAAGCATTAGCATACCGTGTAGGAATATAATGTCTATCTAATTCTCTAGAGCATACTTCTATGTCTGTATCTATCTGAATTCCTTTATTTTTTAATTCTCTAAGTAGTGAGCCTATTGAATGGCCAAACGCTGCTATGCCTAAACCATACAATAGTGCTTTTACTGAAAATTCTGCGGCTTGTTGTGCCTTAAATGAAGCCCACGAGTAGTCACCACCGAGTAAATCCTTTTTCGCACTCTCTAAAGTGTATTCTGCTTGCTTCATCCATCTCTCATATTCATCTATATCAAACATTATTTCCACCATTATTTACAGCAAATTTTGAAAATATCCAAGCTATAACTCATTTTACGTTTATATAAAACCTCACTATAAATAATTAATGTTCGGGAGTGAAAACTTACATTGTTAGAAATATGGGTTCCAGTGCCGGATAAAGTTTTTTAAATGTTTTATAGCTTTTATCGTATGTTTGTTTATTATTTGTGCTAGGAATTATTTCTTCTTTTATCTTAACCATGTTTTCTGCAGCTGCAGGCAAATCCTTATACACATTTAAAGTTACAGAGGCTATTATTGCTCCTCCGATCAACTCTGCTGTAATTATCATTGGGACTTGTAATGTTGTGTCTAAAACATCAGAGATTATATGAAGCCATAACGTGTTCTTCGTCATACCTCCACCAAATTTTATTATTTTAGGTTTATCAATGCCCATTTCCTCAAAAATTTCAGTATATAACCTAAACATGAATGCAATTCCTTCAAGAACCGCTCTTGAAAAGTGTTTCCTGTTATGCGAGAGAGTAATCCCTATAAAAGCTCCTTTTGGCACATCACTCCAATAAGGTGATCTCTCTCCGGAAAGGTGTGGAAGAAATAATAAGTTATTCGATCCAGCTGATACTTCATGAGCTTCTTTAATAGCCGCGTTATATCTTTCTTCCTCACTACCTAGGAAAAAATTATTAACGAACCACTCGAAGGCTCCTCCTGCAGTAGACATAATAGCTTCTACTTCCCAAAGTTTATGGTTTATTCCATTTGGCTTGCTGAGAACTCTATTTTTGGGATCTTTTACCCTTCTTTCAACTAAAATACTGTAAGATGCTGAAGTTCCTCCGATTATCCCTGCATCACCTGGCTTTACTAACCCAAGACCTATCTTTCCAACATCTGTATCGTAAGGTCCTCCAGCAATTATTGGAATATTTTTAGGCAAATTTAGTTCTCTTGCAACTTCTGGCAATATATAACCTACAATCTCACCAGAAACAAAAAGCTCAGGCATTATATCACTTGGGATACCTAAAATACTTAACTTTTCAGAGTCCCATTCTCTTTTTTCAAGGATATATAGTAAATCCTCAAAGTGGAAATCAACAGCAAATCTTCCTGTTAGCTTATAATACACATATCCCTTGCAACTTAGTGCTTTATAAATTTTAGAAAATGTCTTGGGCTCATTGTTTCTCAACCACAACAACTTAGGAAGGTTGAAAGTCGGAGGGAAAAACACCCCAAGAGCTTTTTTAATATAATTACTCTCCTTGTGAGAACGATTATCCATCCAAATCATAGCATTTCTAAGGATTTTACCATTCTTATTAACTACTACAAGTGTTTGGTCTTGGCCAGTTACAGTTATGGAAACTATATTATCTCTCTTTTCCTTTATCTGTTTTAAGCAGTCCCTTACTGTTTCCTTTACAGCTACCCAATATAATGTAGGATCTTGTTCAATCCAACCCGGACGTGGTGAGAAAATAGGATACTTAAAAAAGGAGTTGGTGATTAACTCACCCTTTTCATTAATGACTCCACATTTACATCCCCTGGTTCCTAAATCTAGTGTCAAGAAGAGATAGGTCATAGAAATCCCACTCAAGAAAGCACTAAATTTTCAAAACCTTTTGTTTTTCAGCCAGTTCTATTACTTGTCGTATGTTTTCTACCTATCATTCCTCTCATCTAAACATCTCTTTCATTACTTCTTCTGTTGTGTAATTGTCATGAATAATTTTATATAATGCTTTTGCCATGATTCTTGCATCTCTTTTATGCCAGACATTGCGGCCAAATATAACACCTACTGCACCTGCATCTAATGCATCCTCCACCATTTGGAAAATTTCTCTTAGAGATTCCTTTCTTGGGCCACCAAGAATTGCGATTGGTATTTCTACGGCATCTATTACTTCTTTGAAACTTTCTTTATCTCCCGTATAATATGTCTTTATTAAATCAGCACCAATTTCGTATGCGACTCTGGCACAATTCTTAACAAATTTTGTACTCCATGGTGGTAAATCGCTTTTCCCTACGAATTTCATTTCAGCAACTAATGGCATCCCCCAGTTTTCACAAGCTTCAGCAATGACTGCTAAATTAGAAATACTTTCAAACGCAAAGTTATGCCCTAAAAATCCATTAATAGCAACGGCATGGGCACCTAACTTAACAGCCCTTTCAACAGAACTTGAAAGTAGGTTGATCATATCTTCATTTTTTGTATTTGGTAAGTAAGCTATATCAATTCTCATAATTATTCCTAATCTAGCTCTGGCTAGGATTTTAAATGCGTGTCTCAATATACCAGCATTTATAAGAACGGCATCACTAAACTCCGAAACATCATTTATTGTTTTTTTAGTGTTTTCGATCCCTTCTAATACACCATCTGATAAACCATGATCCATTGCTATTGTAACTGTTCTATCATCAATAGGATTTATAATCCTACTTAGTCGTATTTCCTTTCCAGTCATATAAAACCTCCTAATTAGGCTATTGCACACTACAGCATTTTATATTTTTTTTATAATTGTTGTAGTAGAATTTTTGTTAGCTGTCTTATTATATAATTTAACATATTAGAAATATCAAGAATTCTTAGTAAAAATAAGATAAAAAAAGATATGTGCTATAGAGGAATTATTGCCAATGGGAGTGCAGGTAGGTTCTGAAAGATTGTAAGTGCTGCAGAAATTATTAGATATGCATAGCCGATCTTCTTTTTATCACTTTCCTTGAGAAGAAACATAGGCATGTTTTCAAGTTTTACATAAATGTCGTAGTAGTCAGATAAATTTACAATATAGCTTAGGTCCTCCTCTGAAAATTCCATACTTAGCTTTTCAGGAGTTCTATAGACTAATTCTGTTATTTTTTTGTAAATTATTTTCTTTGCATTTGCTAGGATTTGTTGAACCAATAAATAAAAATCAGAAATTAGGTGCTAAGACTACGAATATTGTGAGTAGAAAATAAACGGCTATCACGCCAATGATTATATAAAATGATAAGTATCTAAGGCTGACAAAGTTTGGTATGAGTAACATTGTTGTTAGTACAGCAATTCCTGCTCTTACTGATACGCCACCAAATGAGTAAAGGTAATCTGGGACTATTCCAACAGAGATGTATATTTTAGTAAGCTCGATTTGAGTTCGGCGGAAGAGTTAAGATTGGTCTCGACAGCAACCTCATGAGCCTTGACATTTTCCATCCCGAAAAAGGATGGATTAAGGT
>JBECUL010000013.1:0-46364 GCA_040225955.1 Candidatus Asgardarchaeum abyssi
GCGTATTCACGGATTGGATAGGTATGGTATGCTATTTGTGGGTTAGAGATAATTCTTTATGGTGTTTGTTTTTGCGGGTCGTGTATAGTACCACGTATAGTACGTTGTGACCTTTAGAAGCGCACTAAAACGTTGTTATACGAAGACATAAAGTATTAGTTGCGCCCAATTAGAAAGTTACTTCTTGATAAAGTGAGATCATTCTTTAATAATTTTAATCATTTGAGATATAATTTCCTTTAGTTTTGTAATTTTTATACCATCTACCATAAGACGCTTTTCTCCAGTTATTCCATCTACGGCTCCTGCGTCTATAGCCGCTATTAACATTTTTTCCTCCAATTCTGGGGTTAGCGGGAAATCTATTTTGAATTTTAATGAAAGAAGAGCGGATAGAGCGTATGCTCCAAGGTTGGATGTGGATGCAGAAAGAAGAGAGTCTGTTTTAACATCAGCAACTATTCCTTCTCCACATGGACATCTACATTTCTTAGCAAAGGGTATTGCATTATTTCTTATTATTAAATCCCTTATTACACCAAATCCAATCTCGTTTCCGCCATCTCCGATTCCAATAGTGGGAATATTCTTCATTTTAAAGAATTCAAAAATAGGAGCAAAGTGTCCCACTATGTTTGTTATATTAAATCCAGACATATTATGATATACACCTACTCTATTTGGAGATGGTGTTTCAACAGATATAGCTAATCTAATCTCATGTACGTTTCTCATTATCTCTTGAATAACTCTATTATTCCAGTTTTTTGGAGCGGATACAACGTATATAAATGCAACATCAACTTTAGCAACATTTATTAGTTTCTCTATTACTGGCTGAGTTAAGATATCAGTTATTATTTCTATAGAAAAACCGAGTTTTGTTAGAACTTTAGAAAGAACTATTACACCTAAAGGTCCATCCGTTTCGGGTGCTACTAACTTAAGAATGGGAAACCCGGTAGTGAGAATAACAGTTCCATATGATTTCTCCAAACTTTTAATTAAAAAGTTTAAGTTTTCCTTTAATGGATTATCCCCATAATAACTCTCTACTAATTTATGTAGTTTCTCATTTTGTCTACCAGAAAAATTCTGAGTTATTAAGTTCCATAATAACTCCGTTTTATCATATAAAGTAATCTTATTACTGATTTTAAAGCCCCCTAAAGTATTTGATTAAAACAAATAAAAAATAGAAGAAAATATTATTATTTAAGTCTTTATTTATCTTCTTCCTAGAATCTCTTCCTGAGCCAACTCAACTGTAAACTTTATAATGCTAGCAGAGTATCCAAAAGCACCTATGATTGCTCCAATTAAGGCAACGATCCCTCCACCAGCTAAAGACGCCATTGCTGCGGCTTGATCAGCAACATTTAGTCCTGCTAATGCGATTCCTGCTCCAACAATAGCGATAACTCCACCGATAATGATCCAAATTACACCAAATATTGCTGCTTTAATAGCTGTCTTAAAACATTGACCCCATGTTGGCATACTCTATCACCCTACATGTTAACCATATTGTTGTTATTATTATGAAGGCTATATAAACTAATCGTAAAAAAACTCCTATTTTTTTAGCAAAATATCTAATTTAATTTATTTTATATGAAAGCAAAACATCAAGATAACTATTGATATAGAAATACCAAGATCTATCAAGTTTTGAATACACATATATTTTATTTCTGCTTGGATAAAAATAAAACATTTTACGTACAATTAAGAGAAATAATGATGGTCAGAGCAGATCAATAGCATCATAAATCAGTGTCGTCGCCAATCATCATCCCAGTATACCATATTTAAATTTAAGGTTATTAATTTTTTGAAAGGGAAATGATATTAAACATAGCAATAATCACGCTTTCCGAAACAGTTAAATATTTTGTGAATATTTGTGAGTATTGAGGCAGCGTCCGAATGTGGTGGGAGTAAAGCACCGAAAGGACATTGCGGTGTGAAAGGACGCTGTGATGTGGGGCTTGCGGGGTTACCCTGAACGGGGTCAAGACCAATGACTTGCTCCTCATGAACCCAGAGGGAGCTGAGGCTGATGAGGCCCAAGGTGGATGTTCGCTCATCAATGCGGACATCCGCTGAACCCCTAACCAGACGAATATGATGAATTTATGAGGTTCTTAGAGATTTATCAGAAAGGAGTCCCTCACATGATGAGAAGTAACGAGAAACAGTTATTTTATATAACTGTCTCGAAGTGGTGAAAATAAATTTCTGATATCAATATATCTTCTTTGTTACTATTACATGTAGGAGAACCTGATTAAGTATAATTTAATTGTTTTTAATTTCAAGCTATTATTAAACATAATTAATTGTATTGAGAATTTAAAAAGAAGATTTAGGTTTATCTAAATGTTTTTATAAAATATATTCAACAAACATTAAGGTGATCTCCTATGAGTGTTGATTTAGTTATAAAGGACGGAACTATAGTTACAGAGAGTACAATATTTAAGGGGTCCATAGTAATTGAATATGGAAAAATAGTTGGTATTGTTAGCTCTGCGCATGTTCCTAGTGCAGATAAAATCATAAATGCTGAAGGGAAGTTGATATTACCTGGAGCTATCGATGTACACGCTCATATACATGACATTAATTATACTTACAGAGAAGATTTTTATTCAGGTTCCGTTGCCGCAGCTGCGGGAGGAATGACTGCATTTATTAATATGCCACTTGTTACACATACTGTTAGAACTAATGAAGTTAAGAATATAATAGAAATAGGTGAGAAAAATAGCATAATTGATTTTGGTCAGCACGCTGGAAATATGACAGAAGAGGATATAGAATACCTTGATGAGTCTATTAAGCTAGGAGTTGGGGGATTTAAAGCTTTTACATGTCCACCATATCACATAAATCCTATAGTAATGATAAAGATGATGTCAGCAATTGCTAAATTTAATGGCATACAATTAGTTCATTGCGAAGATTATGAAATAGTTACATACCTTGCAGAAAAATTTCAAAGAGATGGAAAGAAAACAATTTTTGACTATTTTGAGTCAAGACCTGATATAGGCGAGGAAGAGGCAATTAGACGAGTTACTAAATGGGGAGAAAAAACAAAAGTCAACTTACAAGTGGTTCACGTTTCATCAAAATTAGGTGCTATGGCAATGAAGGATGCAAAGAAAAGAGGTGTCAATGTAACTGCTGAGACATGCCCGCAATATTTGTTTTTCTCAAAGGAAGATGGTAAGAAATGGGGCCCTTATCTCAAGATGAATCCTACTATAAAGACCAAAGAGGATAATGTTGCGTTATGGAATGCGTTAAGTGACGGTACTATTGATATGGTAACTACTGACCATGCTCCGGGCACAAAAGAAGAAAAAGAAATTGGTTATGAAGATATATGGAAAGCATGGGGAGGTATTCCTGGTGTTGAGGACGTCTTTCCAATGCTTCTATACGAAACTATCAAAAACAAAAAGCTTACACTAACTAGGCTGGTTCAAATAACTAGCGCCAACCCAGCTAAGAGATTTAACTGGTATCCTCAGAAAGGAGCAATTGCGATAGGATCAGATGCTGATCTAGTAATAGTTGATCCGAAAATAACCGATGTGATATCTGCCGATAAAAGTCACTATAAATGTGGATGGAATGTTTATGAAGGCAAGAATATAATCCCAATCGAAATTACAATATCACGTGGAGAAATTATAGCTGAAAAGGGCGAAGTGTATGGCAAGAGAGGTAGAGGTAGATTCTTACCTACTGTCCCAAAACGAAAGGCTATGGTTTCAATGATGTAGGAATTGTCATTATGCGTGTATAATATTCAGTAAAACGTATGAAATATCCTTTTTTTATTATCTTAAGAATCATACCAGCAAGTATATCAATGGGTAAGATAAATGCCTTTCCAAAGGATGAAACGGCCGAGTCTGCTAGTTGAATTAATGACATATCCGTTTTTATGATTTTTATTCCGAGAACCATTTTTCCTATACTCTGCCCACGATAACCCTCTAAAAGTGTCCAGTAAATCCACAAGATACTTTTGTAATAAACTCCTACAATCTGTTCTGGTGTAGTTAACGCAAAAATGTTAAATGAGAAAATATATATTAACGGCTTGATTAGGATGGCGGGAAGAGAAATAGAAATGTATAGATATGGAAGAGAATAGTCATACATCGAAAGATCGATATCGCCTATAGCTACTATGTATATTATAAATATATCAATAAGCCAAGCAAGAAATCGCCTAAAGAAGTAACTTTTTGTATGCTCCCTTATTTCTTTTACACCTAAGTGTTCACGCACGGCTTTTATTGTAGATACCGCAAGCCAACCTTTCTTAGATAAACGGTATTTTCCCTCTTTAGTTTTTTCTATTAAATCACCAAGCTTCTTAAAATGAAAATTTAACTTACCAGTATCTATTTTTAGAAATTCTAAGAGTTGAGTGTAGGTTAGTGTTTCATTTTCATAAAGAAAAGTAATTATTTTTAACCGAATGGGATGTGTTAATGCTTCAAAAAACGAATAGAGGTCAGCTTCATCATTTCCCATCAATGATTCCTCTGTATTTTGAGATATAAAATATTTATACGCGTTTAGATATATTAATTTACTTTAATAAATTATCAGAATAAAAAGGAAAAAATAAAAAATGTAAACTAGCTGAAGTGAGAAACTATTTGCCTTTTTCGTCTTTGGTTGACCACAACTATGACGGTAACTATTACTAGGATTATCCCTGCAATGATTACTATTCGCCCTACTGGAAAGATCTCTGCAGCTTCTTCTAAAGCTACTGAGAATGAAGCGCTATATGTCACCACTTGATTTTCTTCATCTGTCTGGAAGCCCTTGAGAATATCATTTACTGTAATGGATGATGAATCATAATTGATAGATAAGCTACCAGTTTCTCCTTCTCCTGATCCTGATGGCATTTCTGACGCGTAAATTGGATGTAATGATGTATAGCGAATAATTAATGGGTAGCCTACCACAGAACCTGCAGCTTTAACTCTCATGGTATATGTTATTGTTAGTGTTTCATTTGGTTCTAAGTAAATACCTACATTTGGCTTGGCCACATTAGAACGTATAATAACTGCTGTTATATGACAATCACGTACCGTTCTGTCAAAGGCAACGCCTACTTTAACATAATCGGTTATATCCTCACCATTACGATAGACCTTTAGGGTGTCTGGTAAGACTTCAAATGCCGTGCTATTAATGGTGTCTACTATTATTATTCTTGTATCTTCGTCTCCTACATTTGTAATATTTATTGTTACAGCTATAGTCTCACCTACACTTGCAGAATATTTGTCAAACACTTTTTGCACTTCTAACTCTGGTGTTGGGAATGGATAATCAGGCTTTGGTTTCTCCGCAAACTTTGGAAGAACTATTGCAAATATCATGTTACTAAATACAGTAATTGTTCGGCCATCATCATCAGTATAGGTTATATTTGCATATACTGGGTGTACACCTATTCTTGTTCTGGCAGTTACATTTATACTTGTAGTTATTTTTTCTCCTTCTTCGATATCACCAATGCTCACAGTCTTTATGATGGATATATCATGGAATGTCCAATTATAATCTGCAATAGCATGATAGAATGTCACTTCAACATCTTCAGCTGTAGCATTACCGATGTTATCAATACTCAGTGAAATTTCAACTTGCTGATCAATTAATACTGTTAAATCACTAATATTAGCTATTCCAACTAGAACTGGTTGATCATCATTTACTTGTGTAGCAAGACCATTAGCAAATGTCCAGAAGTTATGACCTATACTGTCTTTATATATTGTAAATGGTCCTATGGGGACTCTCCATAGCTCCTTGGTTATGTTTCCAGTAACCATTTCTCTGAAGTATTTCGTAGCATTAAGAATCGCTTCTTGTGTTATATTTCCTAACTCCGGGTCAACTGGGAAGTGAACTATGTCATAAGGTGGCTCATAAGGTGTGTGTACAGGTACCGTTGGTGGGTAATCAATGTTCTGAGATGCATTATCAATAGGATCTAAGATTTGATTAAGACCTGGAAGTGTAATTGTTACATTAAACTCTACACTCTCATTCGGAGCCAACTCAGCAATTTTTCCAACATAAGCTACTAGGTTACGAGCTTCAGAACCTAAGAATGTTTCATTTAAGACCATGTTTGGAGATGATATTGTTACGTTTAGCCATATCTCTTGCGATACATTCATAGAAATTCTTTGTTCTTCGAATCTAGAAATTATATCATCTACGTATCCATGGAATACAACTAGTGATACGTTATGCCCATTCCAATTACTGTATTGCTCTCCGAAGTATTTCATAAATATAGTTTTACCGTCAACCTCTGTCGTCATTAATGTATGAATAAGAACAAATTTGAATAATCTAGTTATATTTACTGGTTTATCTCCAAAGAGGTTTGGATTATCTATAAGTCTCCGAGCTAAAGGTATTGCCGAAACTATATTATATGCATAGCTTTCTCCCTTGTTTGTCACGTTTAACCTAAATGTAAGTTCTATTGTTTCATCGGGTTTAATTATCGGAAGCGGGGGATCTATCTCAAATCTAGTTTCCAATAATGGAAATGTGGGTTCCGCATAAAATGCAAGGTTATACTTGATTATAATATCATCAGCATTGTTATTTTCAACAGGACCCTTTGGCTTTAGTAGATAGAAGAACTCACCGTTCATATCTGGAAATAGGTTATCCGTTTCAGGACTGTAATATGTTACGTTTCCCACATATGGAATTAATATCCTGACGGAAGAGAAATGAGAATCTTCGCTAGCTGATATCGGTCCACTATGATTAAGAATACCATTAACAGATAGTACATATGTCCCATCATCTTCCACTTGGATAACATCAGGTGCTAGATACGCAGCAGCTACTATTGTTGCCCATCCATCTGGCTGCTTAAACATGCCTACTAAGCTGATTGCCACTGGTGAACTCTTTAAGGCATCTAAATTGACTAATGATACTAATCCATCACTAGGCAGAAACACAGACCAGTAATCAACAAAGTTGCTAAATGTATAATTTTCTAGCAATGAATATGGTACATAGTATACTATCCTAATCCTTGCTCCAACTTTAACGTATCCAAAGAGTGAAAAGCCAGCAACCCCTAACTCTGCTTCTACCATAGCTATGATTTCTTCTGAATGAGAAACTGCGACATCCTCTTCTAAGTTTTCAAATGTCATTCCTACGTAAAGCCCCTCTGGTACTGGCCATAATGGATGAGGCCAATGTCTGCGTCTCCATATACCTTGTCTTCCTGCAATTATAAATTCAGTAAGGCCGTCAAAAGCATCACTAGCAGTGTCTATGTGTGAAAATTGAAATTCAACCCCGGTGAATACATGTTCCACTACGACAGAAATATTACGTCCCACTGTAATTCTTAGATGCTCAGTAAATGGATTTATCGGTGTAACTGTTGTTTCGTACAAGGATGTTGCTGTTACAATGGGTGCCGAAGAAATCATTGGTAGCATCAGTATAGTAAGAAGAAAGACTATAATTAATACCTTTAATTTTTTATATTTCATATTAACACCAACTTATGTTTTTATAGAAATATTAAGTAAGCCTTATAATAAAAAGATTTTTGAAAAGTATAATTAATTATCTAAACAAATTTATTTTTCAATTGAAAAATAAAAACAGAATACGATAGGTTAATAAATTCGTTAGGGAAAAATCAAAATGAAAAAGCTAATGGACTTATCAAAGATGATTTTGAATATCTATATAATTCATGAGAGTGGGGTTTGTATCTTTAAGAGAGAATATAGTAAGGAAACAGAAGTGGATGAACAATTAATTAGTGGTTTCCTTATGGCTATAAGAACGTTCGCGCAGCAGACATTTCTTGATGGATTACAAAGAATACAGCTAGCCTCCAGAAGAACATTAATTTACGGTTATAATAGTGATTTTGGTATACTAGCTGCTGTTTTATCTGATAAGAGAGATAACCCTATATTAGTAGAAAGACTTGTAAATAAGATAATTGATATGTTTATAAGAAAATACAAAAACCATCTTAAACCATTAGATCCTAGAGTGGAGAGATACTCCGATTTTGCAAAGGACATAGATAATTTATTAATAAAGAAAATAAGAAGTAGGGATATCATTTCTTCAGTGGCATCAATTACCGTAGCTATGTCGTTAAGCCTCATCATTACATATTTAATGATAACTATGATAAGCATAATATCTACTCCTCTTCAGTTATTTCTCCCTGTCGCCATTGCTAGTTTAGTTGGTGGATATATAGGAGGAAATCTAAAAACTGGTGTTATATCTGGGTTATTGAGCACTATACCTATATTAATTCTCCTTTCAACAGCATTGATCGGATTAACAACGATTACTCTAACATTAGAAGACTTTATCTTTGTCTCTCAAACTTTAATAGGTCCTGCGGTAATAATCGGTGCTGTTTCTGGTTATATCATTGATTTAACAAAATTGTATCCTTTAGAATAAAATAATATAAAGGGGATGCTATGCCAAGCAAACTTAAGTGTCCATTCTGTGATGGAGAAATAAAATTTGAAATCTTAGAAAAAGGGAAGTGGAGAATTTATTGTAATAAGTGCGGAAAGGAAGCCTTTACTCCTAAATTTTTTACAGGAGATTATATGGATGCTTATCACTATTTCCTATCAGTTTATAGAGAAGAGATAGATAAACGGAAGATCGAAAAAGCACCGTATGCTAACATTGACTGGAGAAAATTACCCGATGTATTAAAAGCAATACTCATGGATAAAGTTTATACTCTTGTTTATTATAAGTCCTATGACGAGCAAGAAGGAGTTTTCAGTAAACCTATTGATGAACTTGATTTACACCCAGCTATAAAAAAATATCTTAAAGCATCTGGAATAGAAAGATTATTTTCTTTTCAAGAAAGGGCAATAAAAACCATATTACGTGGCGAAAATACTGTAATTGTTGCGCCTACAGGTAATGGCAAGACTGAAGCATTTCTAATACCTATTGCGCAGAAAATATTAACTGAGAAACCAGATTGGGGCGCATTAGCTTATCCTACTAGCAGCGCAAAGGCTTTATTTATATATCCTACGAAAGCTCTTGCTCGAGATCAGCTTGATAAATTTAAAAAATTAGAAAGATTTAGCGGAATACGATTTGAAATATTTGATGGGGATACTCCCTCTCATAAAAGGAAGGAGATTCTTTCAAATCCACCAGACATCTTAATTACAAACCCAGATATGATACATGTTCATCTTATGAAAAGAAATCCGTTTAAGAAAATAATAAGAGACATAAAATTCGTAGTCCTTGATGAAATTCATCAATATAAGGGAGCATTTGGTTCGAATGTATACTTTATTTTAAGGAGATTAGAAAGGATAGCTGGCGATTTTCAAATTATTGGCGCATCAGCCACCATTGCCAATCCGAAAGAGTTTGGTGAGCAGTTATTTGGAAGAAGCGTAACAGTAGTAGAATGCGAAAGAGGTCGGAGAGGAAGAATACACTTTTTGATGCTATACCCACAAACAATTAGTGCCAATTTGATGATAGGCAGAGTTGCCAAATTACTTACTCAACATGGCTATAAGGTCTTAATTTTTGCTAATTCTCACAAAACTGCAGAACTAATTAATTTGATTTTAAGACGATTATCTGTAATTAGTTATGTTCATAGGGCTGGACTTCCAGAAAAAATGAGACATCGAATTGAGGATGCATTTAAGAGGGGCGAAATAAAAGCACTGGTAGCTACACCTACCTTGGAGCTAGGTGTAGATATAGGCGATCTGGATGCTGTAGTCTCAGTAATTATAGGCATAACTAGATTAATTCAAAGAATTGGTAGAGCTGGGCGAAGAGGACAAGAAAGTATTGCAATATTAGCATTACGAAACGATGATCCCATAAGTACTTATTATTTAGAAAAACCAGAAGATTATTTTAAAAATATAGATCCTGCATTTGTAGATCCAGGTAATGAGGTGGTTGCATACCATCAAATATTAGCAGCATCTATTGATTCACCTTTGAAGAAGGATGAATTCCAGAATTTTAAAGACATAGTCAATAATTTAATTGCAGAGAATCTTTTAATCGTAAGAAGAAATCGTTTACATCCCTCTTACACAAAAGCAAAAAAGATACTAGCAAAATATAATTTACGTGGCGTGGGGGATATCGTAAAAATAACAGATGGAAAGCGTATCCTGGGTTTTAGAAATATGCCAATGGCCGCACGTGAGTTACATCCCGGAGCTGTATATATTCATGCTGGCACTCTTTATAAATCAATTGATTTCAAGTTTAATGGAAAAGAGGGCTATGCTCTTGTCGAAAAGCTCCCTACAGACTATCCATATAAGACAGATGCTCTCAGAGCATCATTTCCAGAAATTCTTGAAATAAAAGAAAGAAAAACAGTTTTTGGTACGGAAGTCATTTATGGAAAATTAAGAATAACTGAAGAAGTCTATGGTTACGTGGTAACTGAAACATTTACCGAAAAGAAAGTTGAAACTAAAATTTTAGATGAACCTATACGATATACCTTTGACACAATGGGTTTCGTCTTTACTGCGCCATCACCAACTAAAACAGTAGACGAATATGCAAAAAAGCCTGATTTACCCGAAGGCTTGCTAAGTGAGGAGGATTTATTAGCAGGAGCTTTTCATGCTGTGGAGCATGTTCTTATTGAGGGTAGCCCTATGTTAACTGGTGGTGGCTCTTCTGAAATAGGTGGTATCTCATTAGGGACCTCTGGAATGATAGTTATTTATGATGGTACTCCTGGAGGAAGTGGGCTATCAAAGCTACTCTTCAATAGACTTGATATGGCAATTAAGAACTCATTATCAATTTTAAAATCATGCAAATGTAAAAGGATTGACGGATGCCCAGCATGCACATATAGCTATCAATGTGGGAATAATAATAGACCATTATTTAAAGTAGGAGCCATTGAAGCGCTGGAGAAACTTTTAAAGGAGAAAGAAAAAATATCGGTAAGACATGAACTATTTACTCTTTTTAAGCCAATTGTTTAAAACAAAAATATATATAACTTTGAAAGGATAAATAACGATATGTATACTAAAATTAAGTTTCTACATTTGTACAAAGGTGATATTCTTGAGTGAAAATATTTACTCTGGAACTGTTGTCTATAAGGTTGTTTTGATCGGCGATGGAGCAGTTGGAAAAACAAGTTTAAGATTGCGTTATATGGGGAAAGGGTTTCAACCTATTTACATGGAAACTATTGGTGCAGATTTCGCTGTTAACGATGTTGATGTAGAAGTTAAAGGTAAAAGGTATATTTGTAGACTACAGATATGGGATCTTGCTGGACAGCCAAGATTTTCAGAAGTAAGGTCATTATTTTATAGTGGAGCTAAAGGTGCGATAGCTGTTTATGATAAAACAAGACATGAGACATATGCACACATAAAGGATTGGATTAGTGAAATGTTAAGAGGTACAGGTGAGATACCTATAGTTTTAGTTGGAAATAAAAAAGATTTATGTGATGAGGGAGATGTTAGCTGCGTAAGCTATGAGGATGGAATTAAACTTAAAGAAGAACTTGAAAGTTTTCTTGGTGAGACAGTTATTTTTCTTGAGACTAGCGCAAAAACTGGAGAAAATGTGAAAGAAGCTTTTATAGAATTAAGTAAGTTGATGATAGAGAAATATATATTACGTATTTAAATCTCTTTTTAATCTCCTTTGTTCTTCCACAGAGATCTTGCCATAAGTAGAGGCGAGAGAGCGGGCGAAAAATTTTTTGTCGGCTCCGTACTCTCTCACCGATGAACCATGTCAAGATATACAATACACGTACTCCACATTTTAAAAATTGCATTTCACCCTTATATACTTAGAGCTTCGAAACAAATCGCACCAATCTTCGTAAAAAAGAGAAATAGAGGCACTCCAAATTATGCTAAGGCAATCGACGTGATGACCGCAGTAATCGAAGGACATAGCCGCATCTCAAATATAATCATTGTTTCTCTCCGATCCAGAATAAAATCTATCATAACTCCGCAACCTACTTTAAAATGCTATATCGCTTGGATTGTCGGGATAACTTCGTACCATGGTATGAAGCGTATAAACTATCCACTGTCTCATTGCTTCGAGAAGCTGGATACGAATTTATAAAGCCATATGTTGCCAATCGTAGTGGCATCGTAAGCTTCGACTTATCCGCACTGGCTGTCTGGGGAAACAACTTCGAATTTGCAGATCGCGGCTATGGAATTGATCCAAAACAGCGTGGGTACCAACCTGCAGCGATAGCCATAGAAGTTGGTGATTTGACTCTTTGGACGTACTCTAAACTCGTGCCAGGATACATTACCTCGCAACTTATGTTTGACACTCTATTTTCCTCTCTTAAGAGGCTTGTGGAGGAGACCAACTTTGTGCCAAAGGTGGTGCTTCTCGACGCAGGTTTTCATAGCATTGAACATATCATGAAACTAGACAAACACTTTAGGTTTATTATGGCAGCACCAAAGATTCAGCGATATACGAATCTAAAATACGAACAAGTTACGTCTACAATTTCGTATAGTGACATCATGATAAAAGGGCGCAGGTTTAGAGTCATTAAGAAGCGAACGAAGAACGAGAAAGGGAAGTACGAGGACCACTATTTTGTAACTAACATCTTCGACATTTCGGTGAAACGTGTGTTAGAGCTTTATAGGAAGCGCTGGGTTATCGAAAATTCGTTATTTAATGAGATAAAGAATGGATTCGAATTGCACATTCCGAGTAGCAATTTTGTAGTGAGTGCGTTATACATTGAGCTTGTGAAATTTGCGTACAATATTTTTCGATTGGCGATGTTGAGGGTATTTGAGGCAATGGGTGTTCGTATACGTGGTGTTAGGCGATTTAGAGAACACATGCAGTATGCGATCACGATGGCTATAGTGTCGTCCCAAGGACGGTTAAAAGACACCTAGTGATTGGGCGAAAAAATTAAGGGGGTGATGCGCCAAAAGTTACGGCAAGATCTCTGTCTTCCAATTATATTATTTATGCTGAGATACTTTTGCTTGTGTGCAATTTCTTATTCTTGGAAGTAATAAAATAAAAAATATATGTGATAATTTTTAAATGAAATATATAGTTTAGCGCTAAACTAGTTGATGTTTCATTAGTTATTAATCAGAACGTTAAGTTGTTAATTAATTGGATATAAATAAAAACTATTGTTACTAATATGTATTTATAAACTTGTAGGAATCTAATGTATATATAACATAATTCTCTAAAAATAATTTGAATATAAGAAAGGACGGTGAATTTATTGCTGGGGGAACGAGAACTAAGGAGACTTCTCTCCGATATTACGCTAATATCAAATAAATTTAAATTAAGTGATAAAACTAAAGTTGATATTAAAGAGCTTGATGAACTAATTAGAGGATATTTCGAATTATCATCAGAGATTGAAAAGTTAGGCATTTTTAGCTTTATGAAAAAGAAGAAGCTAAAAGAGAAACAGCAAAAAATATTAGAAACAATCTCAGCGACAATTCCAACTACATTAAGAAGCATATTAAATGATGTAAAACCTTTTATAAATAGGCTAAATGAGCTTTATGAAAAAGCATCTCCTATCGTTAAGGATAAAGTAAAATATACGCCGATGACTCTATCTACTTTACCAAGTGATCCAATAGCACTCGTAGAATATATTCATAATGTTGTTAATACAGCTGTTGAATCTCAGAATCAACTTAGAAATGCTCTTTTGAGCATTGTCCAAGACTTATGGAAATCAAATAATTTGAAGTTTAATATCTATAGAAAGTATATAGCACTGGATGCTGATAAAGTTAGATTGTCATCTTCTGAAATTGTTGAAAGTGAGGATATTGATACTCTTATAGATTTTTACTATAAGTTGAAGAAAGAGGAAGAATTCTTAGATGCTCTAAAAATGCAAGTAAGAATCTCTTTCCAAGAGGTTCTTAAATCAAGGCTGGAGAACCTTGAAGCCTACTTAGGAATGATAGAAGGATTGGGAATAATCATTAAATCGTCAATTAAATCTAAAATAGAATCTCTGAGAAATTCTCTTAAGGAACCTCGTGAATTATCATCATTACAAAGTCTTGAGAAGGAAATAAATGAATTAGAAGAGGTAATTAAAGACGATTTACGCAGAGAAATTATAAAATTAAAAAACGAAACTATTTCTGCCACAGAAAAAATTCCTAATCTTCCACCAGAGCCCGAAATTATTGGTGAATCAATTGACAAATTGATAGAAGGTTATCAAGCTATTCGTACTTGGCATGTAAGAGTTGTTAGTACAATTATCATTCAAATAAAAGACCTTCTTAAGGATGCTGACGCTGCATTAGGAAAATTATCACCTGATTTAGCTGATCCGATTAAGAGAAAAATAGAAAATATTAGGAATAGGGCAAATAAGGTTACTAAGCTCGAAGAAGCTGTTTCACTCTATTGGGAAACTGTAAAACAAATAGAAAATTGGAAAGAATTGCTTTTTAAAGAAATACAAAAACGTATGGGTGAATACAATAGAACACTTCAGATGATTAAAGAAGTCATAGAACGCGTACCATCTTTCTTAGTTATCTCTTTACCAGAGGATATATCAGGGGCTTCTCTTTCTTTTCTTGCTAATGTTTTATATACAATCCGTACAAAAACTGAACAAAGAGATAAAGTCTTTAAAGACGCAATAATTGGCGAACTTAATAGTTTTAAGAGTATAATATTAAGTGTGCCTGAGGAGTATCAAAAGCAATTCGAAAATGCAATAAAGTTAATAGATTCAACAATAGAAAAGATCAGAGCAACAACTAATACAGAAGAAATTAGGTTGCACTTCATAAGAACCAGAGCAGAATTAGAAAAAGAAATAGGCGAAATACTTCAAGGTGTAAGGGATAAGCAAGTTTTAAAAATTCGACTTATGCTTGCAAAAATGCCTGGTGCTCCAGACGTCTCTGACGCAATAAATCAAATAATGAGCTTACCTATTGATATAACAAAACCAGAAGAGTACATAATAAAAATAAATAGTACAATGCACAACCAGATCATTAACAAGCTTAAAGATTTCTTGATGAAGGAAGTAAGTGATTATCTTGATATATTAAACATATTAAAGGAATTTAACCTAGATTTCTCTAAAGAAAGAGAAAAACTTCTTGAGATAAGTAAAAAACTTGCTGATGCTAAAGATGCGGAGGGGCTTGGTGACTTAGGAAGAGAGTTTAGAGTGACGATTACAAATAAAGATTTCATTAATGTTATTAAAAATTGGATTGAAACTATGACAACAAGCATGTCTAATGCATTATCTGAATTAGGAAGAGGAGTTACTGAGGCTGAAGGAATCGCAACACTTATTAGAGAAAGTAAAACTGCGGATCCAACAAATCCTGCTCAATTGGTATCATTGGTTAAGAAATTAGTTAAAGTTTGGGAGCTAATAAGAGAATATATAATAAAAATAGAAGATATTGAGTATTCTAAGTTCTTAGAAGCTGCAAAAAGTTACAATGTCTATGAGACAGTTATGAAAATATATGAAATACATAAAGATGAATTCAGTGAGAAAATATTTCCCTTACTTACTCTTGAACAGAAAAGGGAGATGATAACTAAAATTAAGACACCAGAACTTGTAGAAATACTACAAGACATTAGAAAACTAGAAAAAGACTTTCTGGAAAAATTAAAGGAAATTAGTGTTTGGCATAAAGCAGTTAGAATTCTTATGGCTGGGTTCGATTTTTCTGCGCCTGAGTCGGAGCTGAAAAATAGAGTGAAAGAAATTAAGAAGAATATCAGAAAAATGTATAAGCGAGAGGATATAATTTCATATTTAGAATGGGTTGTAGAGTATTTAGCTAGTAGAGGAGGGCAAGTAAGTGAGTAGCTCTGGTACTGCTGATATTTTTGCAATAGGCATAGGAGAATGTGGCAGTAATTTGCTAGCAAGTTACTTAGCTCAGAAAAGATATGGAGAGACGATTCCAAGGTTAAAAGGATATTTACTTATGAATACAGATAAAGCAGATATAGCAAAAGCTAGGGAAAAATACAAAATTCCTAAGGACAACACATTGGTATATGGGGAAACTGAATTTGGAGTTGGTGGAAAATTTGTTGAAGGCTATAAAGCCGTTATTCAGTCTAAAAATGCTATTTTGTCTCAGTTGAGAGATCTTGGGTATGAAGGGATCAGTGGTTTCATTATTTTTACATCACTAGGCGGCGGTACAGGATGTGGTGGGACTCCGGCTTTAATTAAAATATTAAGAGAACGATTTATGAAAGAGGAGCAAAGAAGAGTATATATTTACGTTGTTGGTGTTTTACCGTTTAAAGGGCAAAGTTCTGAAGCTTTAAATGCCACTTGGGCTCTTTCAAGACTAGTAAAAGCACATATTGAAGAAGAAGGCGCAGATCTAATAATACTTCTTAGCAATAGGACAATGCTTGATAGACTTTTACAGTTCAAGCGTGGAGTTGTAACCGATTTACTGGCATCAAAGTTGGGATGGGATATTTCACAACTAACTGAAATAGAAGTGCCATCAACAATAGATGGTGCTACCGAATATGCTAAAAAAATTGAGGAGTCATTTGTAGATCTAATTAATCCTTTGGCCGTTAAAGTTATAGAATTTATGCTAAGACCTGCTGTTTATGAAACAGGGAAAGAAGTATTTCCAACGACAGACTTAGCTGACTATGCGAGGAAGTTAGATCCTATTGTAGTTCCTGCGTTATATGAGGATGTTGCTTTTATACCCAATGCTGGAGACATTGAAGAACAAATTAGATTTATAATAAGGCATACAATTGAAGAACTTAGTCTAGTTAGAGTTAATAGAAATCCTCAAGCCACAAGTGCATATTATATATTATTTGGGCCAAAGGATGTTGCGAAAATCGATTATGACCCCTATATAAAAAGAGCACTATCCGATTATCTTGCTCCAGGAGCATCAATAATTCCATCAATCGTTCAGTATCAGAATGCAACATCACTTGATCTATTAGTTTTATTAGGATTGCCTAAATTGGATGAACTAAAAGATCTAATAAATGAAGCATATATGTTGATTCAGCTACATAGCGGTAGTCCTCTTAAGGAGAAATGGTTTGAAAGAACTAAAGGAGTACCAAAAGAAAAAATAATAGAGGCAGTCGAAGACCTGAAAACCTTACTAGGAATACAAATATAATCATCTTTTTTATTATTGTTGGATGGTGTCTCAATGAAAAAGGAAGATCTCAAAATTCAAACCATATATAAAATCATGGATTTTCAACTTCAACTTCTTATGAATATTATAAATGAAGATATATTTGACAAATTGGATGAAGATAAAAGAAATACCCTTAGAATGAATGCTCTCGGTGCAATTGAATACATAAATTTGCTTTTAACAAATTTTCCAAATTTTAAGAATTTAGAGAGTTTGGTGTCGATCAAAGAAAGGTTATTTGAAGTTATTAAGAAGTTAAAAGGCAAGCCTCCAATCGAGGAGGAAATGATCGTAGAAAGCAAGCAAGCTGACCCATGGGGGATAATTGAATCTACGAAGAATTTGATTAATAACTATTCAAAATCATTAGATGTTCTTATACCTCTATTCTTTTTTGGTATTATAGAGGAATTACATAATAAAGATATACCGCCAGAAGCTATAAGAATACCGTCAATTACACTTAGAAACATTATTAATAAACTTCTAAGAGAGGCTCCCTATTCTCAATTGTTACACAAAATATACGAAACAAGCAACATAATGCTGATCTCTGAAGAAAATGCAAAAATAGTCGATCTGGTTGAATCATATAGTAGGAAGTTTGCAACAAAGACTTCAGGGTCGGAATATAGTTCCTTGATAATAGATGAAGCGAAAATGTTTCTGGAAGCATTTAATTGGGGCGGATCTAAAACAGAAAAAAGAATTTTCCAACTCATTTATGAACATGCTTTAGAACATATTAAAAAGGCTGAGAAAGAAAAGGATGCTCTTCGTAGAGCAATTCATGCAGCAACAGCAATATTGCTATGCAGAATAAGTGCGGCTCTTACCCAATTACCTCGTATAGATAGCAGACTAAGAAAAATGAAACCCTAATTATTTGTTCATTTTTCACTTTTTAGTTTTTTAATCTCATCTTCTAAATCCCAAGCTTTGTTTCTAAATCTCTTAGCAGTAGCTTTTGGAAGATCATTTAAATAAGATTCTACTCTTTCAAGAATCTCAAGAGCAAGATCATACAACTTAGCATTTTTATAAGCTTCAGCTGCCATTAAATAATATTCACACGCTTTTTTAAAATTTCCAGCAACTTCGAAAATTTCACCAGCAGTTGATGCTGCATCACCTATTGATGATGGGTCACCTAGTTCTTCAGCGAGTTTTAAAGCCTTTTTAAGGTAAGCTTCTGCATTTTTTATATTTTCCATATCCAGATAGATATTCGCCATATCTTGGTATAAACTTATTAGAGCCTCGCTTATGCCCTCAGCAGAATATATTTTTTCTGCCTTTTTAAGGATCTTAATGGCATCCTCATCTCTTTCAAGTTCGCTTAGAATAAGCCCATATGTATAAAGAGCATCAGCATGAGCTATTGAGTCATTTACCTTTTCAAATAACTTTATAGCCTTTTCTATGTATTTTAATGCCTCTTCTGGTTTGCTTAAATTAAGTAGATTTACAGCAAGATTGTATGCTGCATTGGCTAGATCTTCAACCTTGTTGAGACTTTGATAAATAGAATAAGCCTCTTTTATTAAACTAATAGATTCCTCATAGAACTCAAAATTTGTTAAAAGTGTACCTAATTCAACGGCAATGTCCGCGTATAATAATTTATTACTTTCATCATCTTTTAAAATTTTTAATATATCATGATATATGGTCACAGCCTCATTTATTCTATTTTCTTGGACCATTTTCCTAGCGCGTTCTATTTTCTCTTTAATGTTTTCAACCATTAAAATATCCCTCACTCAATAAATATGAGATGTCCAATTCTCTATAATTTTTAATGTCTCACTATTAAGTTTCTGAATATACAAAAACTTTCCACTACCAACTTTTGCTAATTTTTCCATAAATAAATTTTGAGGTTTCTTGGAGCTACTAACTTGAATTGATGACAGACTTATTTTTTCATCATGCACAAACTTTATCGGTGATATCCCACAGTTCCACAATCCATCTGATACTAAAATAAAATGGTAAGAATCATAAACCTCTACTATTTTCTTAGCTTTTAAGATCCCTAAGTAAATATTAGAGCCTCCGAATGCTCTTTTCGAGAGCTCTATTAAAGCTAGGGATAATGTTTTCCTAATAGAAGGTTTTCCCCCAGATAATGAAATGAATACTTTTCCACCACTAAATGTAATATTATCTGCTATATGATTGAACCAAACAACAGCGACCATTACATTTCTTTCACTTAATAACTCTTTTATTGTCTGAAGAAGAATTCCAGCGCAGGCTAATTTTGAAATCTTCATACCAGGAGATATGTAATTTAAGAAGGACAAAAATTTCTCATGAGATGTTTTAGGAGATATTTTAAAAAACGTAAGAAAACTATCATCTTCTAATAAAATTTCTTCTTTCTCCATGCTCTTTGATATGTCCAATATAAAAACTATTTTCATTAAATTACTATTCATGGCTTATTCCTCGCAATATGCATTCCGATATGTCTAAAGAAATTATTTCCAATACTCTATCCACAAACTCTAAAAGATTACCACTATACTGAAAGAGTTCACCACTAGTTATTTCTGAAAGCTCGCTATATAATTCAATAAGGTCTTTGTTTTCATAAGAGGTCAAAATTGCAATTATAGGAATTTTTCTATCAATTCTCTCTCTCTTTATTACATCTATCGGGTGCACTCCGAAAATTTCGGAATCGTCAGTGACAATCAGCAATAAGTCTGGAGATTTCTCCTTAAAGTTTCTTAGCATCTCAAAATATTTATATAAAGCATTACCTATCTGATTTACTCCTTTACCTATATTTATTGTTGAGAAAAAGCTTGTTAATGAACTTAAAGAGTCCTTTATAACATTTAGAGAATATGAAATTCCAAATTTCTCCATATTATGTTGCGGTCTTGCACTGAAAAAAATTCCTTGTTCTTGAAATATAAATAAGTTAAATTTGCTAAATAGTGAACTGTTAAGTAACTTTCTTAGTAATGTTAATGTAAAAATATATGAAAATAATAATCTTGAGATTGTTTTTTCAAGAGATATAGAAATAGGAAAATCCTGAATGTTTTCTTTGATATATTCTATATCCTCTTCACTTAAGGGGACATCCATATGATTCATAGAGTTATGTGCACTTATAATTACACCTATTGTTAAATCATGCAGATCTATCATGGAGTAATTAATCTTAGAGTATTCATATGATATTGCACCAACACTTTCACCAAGTCCTTTGATATCTATGAGAATTGCTCTATCTCCAAGATTTAAAAATAATCCTGAGCTTGAAATAAAAATATCATCACCAAGCAAGTTAAAAATATCAATTAGCTCTGATTTTTTATTTTTTTGGAAAATTTTTACATGTATTTCATCTAATTTATTTACTTCACCTAAATAATGCATCAAAGTCACTCTATCACGCTTTCCAAAACGATACTTACTAGTAAGGTCATTAACTATTACCTTATCTGGAGGAATATTATCGTCTATAAAAGCCCTTGCAAGGAACGTTCTCTTTTTTATACTCATAAGTAAAATATCACCAGGATATATATAATATTTATCTGCAATAACCTTAGATAATTTTATCCATCCTGGCCATACGTCTTTAGAACTCTCGAGTTGAAATGTTTCCTTTATATGCTCCCACATGATCATCACTAACTATGGTAATACTAAATAATTACTTATGATTTATGCTTATTAGAGTATCTCTTCAATACATGGTGGTGAAGGTGAATTTACAACATCTAAAGATGCAATATAGCGAAGTAATCAAGGAAATACTAATGAATGTTGATATCTTAGATGGGATAGTTGTTGGGTTTAACGTTAATATTGATGCTATTAAGAGAGTGGATTGCAATTTTTTAGAGAGCCTACCAAAACCTAAAAAGATAAGGCATATCACGAGAAGAACGATTAAAAATATCGACGACTTAGTTTCAGGTCTCTATTACTGTATGATGCATGGCATTGGTGATGAATGGATTATAAAAGAAAAGAGACTCTTCGATTGGATCAATAAGAATATTAGCAAAGATTCTCAACAAATTGGTGGACAAGGGGGAAACATGGCAAATGTTGCAGCAGCTCTTGGTGTTAAAAAAGTTATTGTGAATCTACCAATTCGTAATAAAGAGATAGCAGCTTTTTTTATAAATGATAATGTGAAAGTCCCATATAGAATTAATAATAAAATAGAATTAATTAGCGCAAGAAAAATCACAAACAGCGATGTACCACCAATCCATTGGATTTTTGAATTTCATAGCGGATTAAAAATAAAAATCGATAAATTAAGTTTTACGGTTCCCAAGTCAAACCGTTTCATCGCCACTTATGATCCCTATATCGCTACATGTCAACTTCTATATGAGTACAAAAAGCTACCAAGAAATATAATTAGCCAGATAGATAGCTTTATAGTAGGTGGTTTTCATTTAATTAGAACTGATTTTTTAAAGAATCCAAAAAGAAAATTTGTAGAAATCAAGACGCTTTTTCAACGCTGGCGAAAATATAACAATAATGCTCTAATATACTTGGAATTTGGCCCATCTTCAAATACAGAAATCTTTAGAATGATAAATGATTTTCTATCTAAAGAAATAGATATTTTAGGCATTGGTGACGATGATTTAGCAGAAATTTTGATCGCTCTAGGTAAAGAGAAAATGGCTCAAATGATAAAAAAGGATAAATCTCCTATTATTATCTTTGATAGCGTATTTGAGATACTTAAAAAATCTCAATTTAATGAGATTTTATTGCATTGCGATGATTTCGCTATAAATATAATGAAAAAAGATAATGAAAGTAAAAATAACTTCGTAGAAATATTAGAGAGAAGAAAAAAATCGATTATGCTCGGACATCTTGTTTGCGCTACACGTGCCTTAATAGGGAAATTTCCAACAATTGATGATATAAAATATTCTTTTCTGCATGAGAAAATATTTTTAGACAAGACGAAAGTTGATAGATGCAAAGAATTATGCAAAATTATCACTAAGAATTATAATTTTAGTGTTGATGACTTTATGTTTTTTGGATTTGATAACGAAACAGATAAAAAAATAATAGGCGTGTGTGTACCGGCGCTGACATCAAAAGATATAAAACTAACAGTGGGCTTAGGTGATTCTTTTGCTGTATCCTTTGGGATCGCAGAAGGAGTACAAAAAAAATTAACAAAGGGAATTACTTACAGAAACGTGGATTATCAATAACGGCGGGCTTACCATTTTTCTCAATAATTATTTTTCGGAATCCCTTTTCTTCTATTGTTCCATAGTCATGTCCTGCATCTGATGGATATATAGCAAGAAAGATAAGTGGTTTATTACCGACGTTCACTGTTCTATGAGCATAGTACGGTGGCACATATACTATATCATCTGGATCGAACTTAGTGACTATTACATTTCCATTTTCATCTTGAAGTACCATTCGTCCATTTCCAGAAATACAAAGATATACCTCTGCTCGATTTCTCTTTGAGTGGTAATGTCCCTTTGTCATATAATATTCATCACCAACTTTTCCTGGATATAAAACAGTTGTAGCGAAGGACAAGTTTCCTTCTTCAGTAGATACCTCAACGGCATATACCTCATATATGATTGGATCTTCTTTTGCCAAAATTTCCTCAACAGCGTTTCTATTATAATAAAAATTTTTCATATCACTTAACTTACGAACAGTTTTATTTGTATAGGGCTCAAGTTGCCCATTCTGCTTATTGAGATGGGTTATGAGATTTAATAAATTCATTGCGTTTCCCTCCTTTCAATTGTAAAAATAATAAGTGAAATAAATAAGATTGATTAACATATAAAAACATTTAACATTTTTTGATGCCTAAAATAAAGGAATTTATTTAAAATATCCTTTTCTTAAGTGATACCTCTCCAGTTTCTTCATCATAAGCGACTATATCAGCATTTCTCAGCTCTTGTATAGCACGCAAAATAACAGCTGGTTGGAATCCAAGTGTATTGTTTAGCTCCTGCCGTGTCATTCTTTCCCTTGTCTCATGCAGCAACCACAAAATTCTAGCATGCGGTCGACCATAAAAAACGTCCTCTAGAAGTGTAATATAGATCTTTAATAGATTACTTATATTCTTTACTTCTGTTCTCTCTTTTGATATTTCTTGGTACATCTTTGATATTCTTGAAAATTGCTCAGAAATCTCATTTAGTTCTCTTTTAAGATTCTCATTTTCCTTTATTAGAGCGTCCATTTTCTCTTTATATTCCTTCTCTTTCTCACTTGCAGATTTTGTTCTTTCTTGCAATTCCTCAATTTTTTCTCGTAGTTCCTTATTTTCTTTTCTCAGATAGCTAAGTTCTTTCTCCACTCTCTCTTTCTCTTTCTCTATAGTTTTTATTTTTAATTCAAAATCAGAAATCTGTGATTTATATTGTTCTTCTTTTTCCTCCATGGCTTTTAAACTTGATAATAAATCTTCTTCACGATGCTTGTATTTCTCTAGTTCATTAAGCAATGCTTTATGTTCTTTTTCTAAACTTTCAAGTTTTTGTTCATCTTCTTCTATTTTTTCATTAAGAGATTTATTTTCCATCTCCAGCTTTTCTATTAATTGCAATAGCTCCTCTTTTTTTCTCTGTAAGCTTTCAATATTAGCATTTAATTCAATATTAACTTGTTTTAACTGGGATAATTCATCATCTAATTTTTTCAATTCATCCTTAAGTAGGGTATTTTCATTTTTCAGTTTCTCTAAATCATCTTTAAGCTTGGAAGTTTCGTCAAGTAAACGATTTGCAATCTCATCATATCTACTAAATATACTTTTTAACTCACTTAAAATCGAATTCGATTTAACTGATAACCCCTTTATCTCCTCAGATGTTGCCAAAAGATTCACCCCAATACGAGGACAAACAATTTAGCTTTAAGAAAAATATAAGATATGTTGTATTTAAAGTTTATAGCAACATTAAATACGAGAAAATAATAAAGTGTTTATTTCAAAAATTATGGGAAAATTTAAAATGCTCAAATATACAGTAATTCGATTTTAAATAAGCATTAGATATTCGTAATTTTTCATGGTGGTAACTATGAAATTTGTTGTTGGATCAACCAACCCAGTAAAAGTTAATGCTGTGAGATCTGCTATTAAAAAAATGCTAAAGTTTTCCGATTCTGACTTTCATGTAATTGCTGTTGGTGTAGAATCTGGGGTGCCTGATCAACCAATTACGTTGGATGATATAATTTTAGGGGCTACTAATAGAGCTGAAAGAGCTATGCAAAAAATCCCAGAAGCCTCTCTTTCTTTTGGTATAGAGGCTGGTATTACAAAGATGCCTAGAACTATAACTGGATATATTGATTTTGCAGTTTGCGTAACTCTTGATGAAGATGGTAGAAAAACTATTGGGTTTAGCCCTGGATTTGAATACCCTCCATTTGTGATAAAGAAGATATTTGATGAAAAGAAAGAGGTTGGACAAATTTTTGATGAACTACTTGGGGAAAAGGATGTAAAGAAAAAAATAGGTGCGATTGGCATTCTTACAGAAGGTATTATACCTCGAGAATTATTCGTAGAGCTGTCAGTCATTATGGCTCTTGTTCCGAGGATTCCAAATAATTTTCATCTTTATTTCCAAAAATAGAAATCAGTAAGTAACTTCCTCATATATATAAAATCCTCTTCTCGAGACCTTGAATCTCCTTAGATAATATAGCCCATATAGTAATCCAAAAAAAGCTCCACCAGCGTGAGCTAAGAAGTTTGATTGAAAACCCATATTTATGAGCAACATTAGTATAAGAAGATATATTACAGATTTTAGCGATTGTCGTTGTCTTTTATAAAATACTGTTATAACAAAGGCATACATGGAGAATATAGCTCCTGATGCTCCACCAGAAAGTACATAAGGACCTAGCACTAAGGTAAAAATATTGCCTATAAGGCCTCCAATAAAGTAAACTATTATATAATCCTTCTTTGAAAAACTCACTTCAAATTTCCTTCCTAGGATATATAGGAAAAACATGTTCATCAGTAAATGTAGTATATCAAAGTGAACGAAAAGCGATGTAAATAGCTCATAGACTAAGCCTCTGTAGACAAACGCATTAAATTGCGCTACAAAGAGGAGTATTGGGTGTGCTGCAAGAGATAGAAAACTTCCTGTAAGAAATGCTAATATCATATATACTGTAACGTTTATTATTATTAACCACTTAGTAAGTGGATATTCTTTTCCAACAACTGGAATCATACAATCCCTTCCTTTCTATGATTTAATCCCTTCTTTTAATAAGAAAACTTTATCAGAGAAATCCAAAAATACCTTTGAATATTCTTGGAGAAGGGATGTTGCTTTTTCTTTTAACTTAGAATTTGATAATAATTTATTTGAAAAAATACTTAATATATTTGGATTTGGAAGTTTTTGAAGAAGTTTCCATAATTTATTTAAATTGAGTGTCAACTCACCTTTTAACTTTTTAATTATTATCGGAATAAGCTTTGCATACCTATCTTCAAAATCTGTAGCAGGATATCTTGCAAGTGCTACTGAATCTTGCTCGGTAGGAATTTTCACATCTATTTTTTCTTTAATTTTTCGTAGGGTTTCGAGTGTTATTTCATAATATTTAAGTATCGTATCTGCAAACGGCATCGCTTTTTCAATTTGGCTTTCTATAATGCTTATATCTTCAAAGTTCAAAGGAAATGGAAGCTCATCGTAGACAAGTTTACTAAGGGTATCTTGTAATCCATTGATTGCTTCTAAAATGCCACTCATCATGACCTCTCTGAAATATTTTTCATCGATAATTCTCCATGAGGTATATATGCGCATTTTTAGCTCATCAACGAATTTTTTAGTTTCATGAGTAGCTCTTCCATTAAGAGACCTATAGGTTTTAACTAAAATAACGTGAAAAACTGGATAATTTATTCTCTTGTGATAGGAAATCTCGCCATATATCAAGCCGAAAAAATTAACTTTGCCAACAAGTGGTATATGATACTCGTGAGGAGGATACTCTATGGAAATATATTGTAGCTCTTCGTTTAGTGGTGCTAAGCCTTTATATTTCTTACTAATTTTCTCTAGAATATCTACCAAAACAAGAAGTTTTACTAATTCTACCTTAAAATCATTATCTTTAATGCCCATTTGTTCAAGAGTTACTAATTTCTGTTTTATCTCATTCTCAACGCTCAACTTAATCTCCCTCATAAATACTTATATATTTTCTAAGAAAATCTAAAGTTTCTGAAAGATACTGATTAACCACTTTTGTATCACCAATAATAGGCATGAAGTTTGTATCTCCATTCCATCTTGGAACAATGTGAACATGTATATGATCTTCGATCCCTGCTCCTGCAACTTTGCCTATATTTATTCCTATATTAAATCCATCTGGCTTTAAAGCTTTTTTCAATAGTTTTACACTTTTCTGTATGAGTATAACTATCTCATCAAGCTCTTCTTTTTTAAGTTGTTCGATGTCTCCCGTATGTGTATATGGTGCTATCATTAAATGGCCACTATTATATGGATATCTATTTAACATAACAAAGGAGTACTTTCCCCTCCAGAGAACAAGATTCTCATCATCCTTGTTCTCTTTCGCTGCCTTGCAGAATATGCATTCTTTTATTTTCTCCATAAGAATATACTTTATTCGCCATGGGGCCCAAAGTTTTTTCATACTATCACCTTATATTGAAATAATAAGTTTATATAACAAAAATTAATTCATAACCTTTATACTTTTAGGGTGTTGCTCATGAACAAAGTAATTGGTTTGTTAGGTCCTATAGGCTCTGGTAAAACTACTGTAGCAAAATACCTAAGTGAAAAATATGGATTTTTCATGGTAGTAATGGGTGATTTAGTTAGAGAACTCGCGCGAAAAAAAGGATTAACCCCAACAAGAGAAGTATTACAGGCAGTTCAAAAAGAATATGTTAGTAAATATGGTATGGACTATTTTGCAAAGCTTGTAATTAAAAGAATAGAAGAGTCAAAAAGTGAAAAGGCTGTAATTGATGGTATGAGACGAATGGAAGATGTTCTTGTTCCAAAAAATTATTTCAAAGAGAATATACTTATTTTATTGATAGATGCTCCCGCAAAAATTAGATATGAAAGAATATCAAAAAGAATAAGAGAAGACACTCCTAAAACATATGATGAGTTTATAGAGCAAGAAAGACGCGAATATTTGATTTTTAACTTAGATAAGGTATTTAAATTAGCTGATGAGAAAATAATTAATGACTCCGATCTTGAGACTCTTTATAAGCGAGTTGATGAGATCTTAAGAAAATACGGTTTTCTGTAACCTAATTTAAGATAAAAAAGATTTAAATAACATATATGAGTGTAATCACAGAAAGTGGTGATTTTTAATGATATCTCCTGAGGATGCTAAAGTTCTTAAAGAGAAGTTTGCAGTAATGAAAAAAGAAGTTCAGATACAATATTTTATTGCAGAGAATTGTGAACACTGTCAAACCGTAAAACAACTAATTGAAGAGCTTAATAAGTTATCTGGTGGCAAGCTAAAGTTAGAAATTAAAGAAATTAATGAAGCACCGAAAGTTTATAAAGAATTGGGATCAAAAGCAGTAATAGAACATGAGGGTCATAAACATGAGGTACCAAGAGGGCCTATTATAATTTTAGGGGATAATGAAGAAATAATTTATTTGGGGTCTCCAATAGGGCATGAAGGATGGGCTTTTATTGAAACATTAATAATGTTATCTACTGGAGATTCTGGATTAACCCCCGAACAGAGGAATAAACTTATAAACGAACTTAAAGATGTTGAAAGATATCGAATTGAAACTGTAGTAACGCCTACATGTCCATATTGTCCGTTTTCCGTTTTAATGGCTAATCAATTAGCTATTGCTACAAAAGGAAAATTGCAAGCAGAATGCATAAATGCATGGGAATATCCTGAAATAGCTGAAAAGTATAATGTCCAAGCAGTACCGATGACATTCGTTGGTGATAGTCCTCACGATGGCCAACTAGTACTTGAGGGTGCCTTAAGAGATATGAATTTATATATCGATAGGATATTGAAGAAAATAAAAACATGAAGATATCCTCCAATTAGCTACTATAATTTTTCTTACTATTAATTTTAAAATTAGTTAAGAGCAAAATAAATATAGTACCACATACGACATATTTATTGAAAAATTATATAATTTCTTAGTGAGTGGAAATGTACTTTTTGATAAGACCTGACGCAGAACTCGTGTGGAGAGATAAAGAGGTACGCAGAAGATTATCTAGATATTACGATATTTTAAAGAATAAGCGCATAGCTAGGTATTTGATCGCAAAGAAGACTCCCGCTGAGGAAACTGATAATTCTCTTGACATGTTATGGGATGTTCATAACGAGACTCGTAATCGCTTCCTTCAACTTCTTGAAGATATAGACAAAAATAAAATATCTTTATCTTCACTTGAAAGTCCCAAGTTCTCGTTTCTAGATTTAAAAATAAAAATTGCAAATGAAATGCTAAAAAAGTGTAATTTCTGCGAACGTAAATGTGGAGTAAATAGATTAGATAATGAAATTGGCGTTTGTGGCGTAGGATATTTTCCTAGAGTATCTTCCGCATTTTTACACATGGGCGAAGAGGCTCCTTTGGTACCATCAGGTACCATCTTTTTCGCAGGGTGTCCTTTTAAGTGTGTCTTTTGCCAAAATTATGATATAAGTCAATTCCCTGATAATGGGGTAATTACTACTCCTATCGATCTTGCAAAAATTGCTGATGATTTAAAATCTCGTGGAGCGCGCAATATAAATTACGTTGGTGGAGATCCAATTCCAAATTTACATGCAATCCTAGAATCATTAAAATTCCAAACAAAGAATGTAGCTCAACTTTGGAACAGTAATCTGTATAATTCAGTAGAATCATTAGAATTGATATTGGATGTAATGGATATTTGGTTGCCTGATTTTAAGTATGGTAATAATAAATGTGCCCAGCGTCTTTCTAAGGTGCTTAATTACTTTGATGTTGTTTCCCGAAATCACAAAATTATTAGTGATTACGGTGGCGAAATAATAATACGTCATCTTGTACTACCGAATCATGTGGGATGTTGCACTTCCCCCATTTTAGAGTGGATAGCCAAAAATGTTCCTAATGCTTTAGTGAACGTTATGGAACAATACAGACCTATGTGGGAGGTTCATAAAAACGAAAGATATAAGGATATCAATAGAAGACCAACATCCAGTGAGATGAAAAAGGCCTATGAGTATGCTGATAGTCTTGGTATCGTATGGCGACCAGTGAGCTAGTTGAAGGGATATATATGAGCAAATTACTGAAACAAGAACTTAACAATCGAATTGCCAAAATACTTGGTGTTAAAACATTCAAAGAAAACGTAAAAACATTCTATCATTATAAAATCATAGGAGATATTGCAATTTTGAAAGTTAGTGAAGACCTTTATCAATATCGGAAACAAATTGCCAAGGCGATCCTTGATATCTTTAAAGGTAAAATTCGAAGTGTCATTTATTTAGAAGGAATAGAAGGAGAAAAGCGACAACCAAAAGCAGAAGCACTTGTTGGCGATAAAAATACGGAAACTATATATCGTGAGTACGGATACATGTTTAAATTTGACGTCCTAAAATTAATGCTATCATTGGGGAATAGCCAAGAAAGAAAACGTATGGCTACAATATCAAATCATAATGAAGTTATTTTAGATATGTTCGCTGGGATAGGTCAGTTTACAATTCCTATTGCTGTTCATTCGAAACCAAAACGAATATTCTCAATTGATATAAATCCCGATGCATACTATTATCTTATTGAAAACATATTTCTAAATAAAGTTGACAATATAGTGTTCCCCATTTTAGGAGATTCCAATATCGTAGTTCCGCGTCTGTTTAAAGAAAATATGTTTGACAGAATAATTATGGGATATTTTAAAGGCACGTCAAATTTTCTTCCAGTTGCGTTAAAAGTTGTAAAGAATAATGGCATAATACATTTTCACGATATTTTTCCTAAAAATGATCCAATTCGTATAGCAAAGGAGAAAGTTTTTGAAGTTATTAAGGGATATAATATGACACCTATATTTGAATATGCCAGGGTTGTGAAATCATACTCGCCTAAATTTGATCATGTTGTGTTGGATATTAAAGTTAAGAAAAATAATTAATCATAAATCTATTGAATTATATCAGGTGATCAAAATGCCTTATAATAATGAAAGTTATACAGAAGGAACACCTTGGCTTGAAGAGCTTCATGAAGAGCAAATTGAAAAAGTCTCTCCATTGTATGTAGGGGCCGCAGGGTTAGTTGCCTACTTTACTTCGATTTTCATAGCACAGCTTATTATATCTGATTGGCAGTATAGTCAGCAAGTTGCAATGCTCATTGCAGAAGCCCTTCTTGGTCTTATACCATTATATCTCGTATATCAGAGATATAAGAGATCTATAAAAATAAAAGAATTCATGAGATTAACTTTCTCAAAGAAAGCTGGGGCAATTGGTGTGATATTTGGAGTTGCTCTTTTCTTTCTTGGGATTTATTTAACATATCTCTTGTTTGAGCTTCTAGGCCCGAGTCCTATAGTTGAAGAAGTAAATGAAAGTATGACACAGTTAATATTAAGCTCACCAACGAGTGCAATACTAATAGCTATCGCTCTTGGTAGTGCAGGAGTATGGGAAGAGATATTATTTAGAGGATTATTTCTTAGGGCTTTAGAAGAAAAATATAATTTTAGAGTGGCACAAGTGGTATCAGCAGCATTTTTTGGTCTAGCTCATTTTGATCCAACTGGCGTATACACAATTATAACATTTATTTACGGAATTATAATAGCTGAAGTTTACCGAAAGTGGAAAACATTAATAGCACCAATTTTTACTCATGTAACTTTGAATTTAACTGGATTTATAATAATTTTACTATTTGGATGAGGGGATTTTTCTTGAATGAGGAAATAGAAAAGATATTAAAAGCTGGGAAAATAGCAAAAGATGTCATGGAGTATGGTTTGTCCTTAATGAGACCCGGGGTATTATTATATGAAATTTGTACAAAGATTGAAAAGCGGATAATAAATAATGGTGGGATGCCAGCGTTTCCAGTAAACATATCTATAAATAACGTTGCGGCTCATTATACATCTCCAATAGGTGATAATAAAAGACTTGCAAAGGGCATGTTAGTTAAATTAGATATTGGTGTTCACGTTGATGGATATATCGCTGATACAGCACGTTCCATAGTAGTTGGTGGCAAAATGTCCGAAGAACAAGAAAGGCTTATTCGTGCATCTGAAAAAGCTTTACTTGCTGCTGAGAAGAAAATACGTGCTGGTGTGCGAATTTCAAACATAGGTCGTGTGATAGAGGAGGCTATTAAATCAGAAGGTTTTATTCCTGTCTATGATCTATCGGGTCATACGATACAAAGGTACAAAATACATGGTGGACTATCAATACCCAATCATGGTACACCTTCTTTGTTGTCTCCAAAGCTAAAAGAAGGCATGCTTATTGCTATAGAGCCATTTGCTACAACTGGTAAATCTGGAAGAATAAGAGAAAATAGTCATGCCTATATTTTTAGCATTCGCACGACTAATTATAATGGCCCAGATAAAGAATTAGTCCAAGAATTATATAATAGATTTAAAACACTACCGTTTGCTAGTAGATGGATAACCTGGCTGAAAAAACGTGTTGTTGAGTCAAAATTGAATTTTCTCTCAAAAAGTGGTGTTCTTCATAGATATCCTGTCCTGATCGATGTAGACAATGGAATTGTTTCCCAAGCAGAGAACACATATATAGTTACGCGCGACGGTTTCATAAAAGTAACAAATGAGGACTATGTGGTATTAAGATAACCTCCTATAGAAAGTAATAAATAACTCGACAAATAAAAGATATTTTAGAATAGAGCATTTGGGGTTGAAATAATGGAAAATAAACCATGGAGAGTTATAACAGTTGATGTAGAGCCAAGACAAAAGGCCTTTAGAATAGGAATATCTCCTGATACGAAAATTGGTGATGTCATAAAAACATTAGTTGAAAAATGTCGTGAGGAGAATATAGACATTGATAAGTGGGCAAAAACAAAAGTAGGCGAGCAACATCCAGAGTTCGTAATAATTAGAAAGGCAACATCTGAAATTCTTCCTCCGGCTTTAACATTCGAGGAGCTTCAACCACCAATTGAAGAAGATGAGGAATTTCTTATAGATGTTCGCGCAATTGTGGGATAATAATGCAATATCTTCCTCCATTACTAATGAATAAGCGGATTAATGTTCAAATTAATTTATTTTTTAGTAGAATGGCATCCTTTTATAAATCACGTAGATGGGTTTGGGAAAATCCTAAGATTTCTAAAGATTATTGGGTAAATAAAGACTATGAATTACGTGTGATTAAGAGGTATAATGATGGGGCGTATAATGTTCTAAAATATATCATAAACAACCTTCCGAGCTATTCGAAAAAACCAAGTAAAGTTGAAGATTTATCAGCGATATCATATATGCATAAAATATTAATCTATATACCAAGAGAGTATCCTGCATCTTTAGTTAATATACGATTCAAAGTAGAAACTCCTCTTTTTCATCCAAGAGTATCTCCTTTTGGCTCATTAAGAAATATATGCTATGTTGTTATGGGCGAAATTGATAGAGTTTTGGAGGATTTAATTTTCTTTTTACTTCTTAAACCAGATAGAGTTAGACCTCCAGCTTTATATCCGAAAGAAGATTATGGCCTGAATCGCGAAGCAATGTTATGGTACCAAAGAAATTATAAGAAAGTAGTAAACTTTCTTGAGACTTTATGGGACAAAAGACATGAAAAAGAACCTCTAAGTGTTGAAAAAATAAGGGAGAAGAAGAGAGAGGGAGGTATTGTGTTTATTGAATGATAAATTAGAGGATCATTTCAGCGAAGAGGAGCAAGAAATAGGAGAAAAACGTAAGGTTGTGATAATTGATGAAATTAATTTGCCAATTATTGAAAAGCCTCCACCCAATTTTTTCCCCTCAAAGTATAAGATAAAAATACATAAAGCTTCTAACTACAAAAAATATATTTTAAGTAGTACTAAAGAGGGGCCATAATGAGTTTATTTAGTTTCTTCGTTCAAAAAAATAAAGGAAATATATTAAGGAAAAATAAAACCTATACTCAAGATGAAACCATAATTCTAACACTTGACATCTCTAAACTACCTGTTGGTACATATATATTAAAAATCATGGATCCCTATAACAGAACAATATACCAACAAAAAATCAGTAGGGAAAGTAATCGTATTGTTGGGAAGTATATTCTCTCAATACCCCTTTCGGAAAGTTATCCAGATGGCATATACTCTGTTTATGTAATAAATATTGCTTCTGGATCTACTTTTAAGGAAACTTTTATTGTAAAAAACCCATATTTTTCAAAACGTGAAATAGTTCTTTTTAACTATTTTAGAATAATTAATTATAATGGGCAAGAAATATTCGATGTTTATGCTAGAATAGTTAAGCCTCCCCATATCCCTACGGTTCAAGAGATAAATTCTATAACGCCTCTTAATTTCACTCCACTAAGAGAAGAAACCGACTTAGACGGAAATGAATGGCTAGTTGCTAATTTTGAGAAAATTGATGAGAACAAGTCTATAGATATAGGATATAAATCGAAAATTACTCTTCTAAGGAGGTCCTATATTCCAGCAAAGCTTTCACCCTCAGATTATAAAAAATACACCAATAGTGAACCATATATTGAATCAGATGACCCAAGAATTATTAGGATAAGCGAATCTCTATACCATCGCAATTTTTATCAATTTATTAAAAACATTCAAAAATGGTTACATAAGAATATCTCCTATAGGGAGATGCCTAGTGAAAATGGAGCTCTTTTTGCTTTAAAAAATAAAATAGGTGACTGTACAGAGTTTTCTTCTCTTTTTGTTGCAATCTGTAGAGCTGCAAACATACCATCAAGATTAGTTGCAGGTATTGCAAAAGGGAAAAAATGGGAAAATCATGCCTGGGCAGAGTGTTATTATGACGGTAAGTGGATAGCTGTTGAACCCACATGGAAAGAATATGTAGGTCTTTTTGGTTATTTCACAAATAGAATCACTCTTCTTTATGGTAATTGGATGGGGGATTTCATTACGAGGGATTTTTCTATAAGATACCGATATCATGTTAAAAGGAATAAGGAAAGAATAAATTTTTCAAGAAATATAAAGATATTAAACTATCATTACGTACAAGAAAAAAGAAAAGTGTAATTATTCTTCTTCTCCAAGCTCTCTCAGCAATCGCAAAAGCACAAGTTCTGAAATCTTTTTAAAACCTTCTATAATCCCAATACCCCTGGGAGCTACTGTTTCAAAAAAGGCGTCTGCATGGTCAAATATCTTTTTTATGAGATAAACTGGTGCCGCATTAGGCAGATCACGTTTATTGATGAAAACAACCATTGGTAGATCTTTTCCTATTTCTTTTCCTAGAATTTTTTTGGTAAGTTTCTTAAGTTCTTTATAGCTTTCTAAGTTATCTTTAATTCTTGTCATCTGAGAATCTGCTACAAAAATAAAACCATCCGCATATTTCACTTGCTCTAACACTATAGCACGTCTATCAGAATACTGTTCTTGACCGGGAACAGTATAACAATGAAATAAAACTTGGACTTTGCTTTTTTCATCCTCAGGTAAGATTACGAATGGAACAAAATCGAACATCATTGTAGAACCTTTTTCGTCCTCTATCTTAATTAGCTCACCTTTTTTAAGAAACGGTACATTATTATATATGTATTCTAATGCTGTAGTTTTTCCGGCCTCTGAAGGTCCCCAAAATATAAAGAATATATGAATCTCACTATCTTCTTTCTTCATTTAGCTCCCTCACTAAAGGGAATTAAAAATACTTGGTGGTATCCCTAATTTTACTAAATGTTTCGAGACATTGTCATATAGTCCTTTGTTAATCATTTCAAGCAAATCTACTGGGATTCCCAGTTGTACAAGTTTTGATTTTAAGGCCCCGCTCTTTGGTATCAGTTGTTGCGCTCTTTTCATAGTTTCTACCATTACGGTATTAAAGAATGCGTTATCTATGAATCCTTGTTTATATAGCATAGTGCAATCATTTGCCATGCATCGAAGTCTTTCGGTTGCCTTATTTAGTCTAATATACTCTATAAGAGCACTATTTCTCATTTCCAATTCTTCTCGTGTTAAATTCATTTTTATCTTTATTCTTGATTCTTGAAATAAGCCTCTAAAAAGGCTTCTTAACAAACCCATATTAATCACCGATTAATCTCGGTCAAAAACATAATATGACTTATTTTATGGAAAACGTACTCCCTATCCATAGATAATACTATATAACTATACCGTTAGTAGATTTTATTAAATTTTGTCATTTTTCTTTCTTGTTCCAGAAAACCGAAATAAAAACAATAAATAATCTTATAAACCAAATAAGTAGATAGTTAATAAACCTAAAAAGAAAAATAAAAAGCAGATATTAGGTGAATCTAATTGGGTCGAAAAAGTTCTGGAGAAACTATGCAGAACTATCTTAAGGTTATCTTCTCTTTGACAATTGAAATGGGGCGCGATTATGCTAAGACTAGTGATATTGCTCGAATATTAGGTGTGGCCCCATCCTCCGTTACTGAAATGCTTAGAAAACTTGCTCAAAAAGGATTAGTTGATTATACGCAAAGAAAAGGAGTAAGACTCAATGATAGCTCCATGGAATTGGCAATAAGCCTTATTAGAAGATATAGGCTTGCAGAGTTATTACTTTTTAAAATAATTGGTCTTGACTTGACAAGTGCTACTGAAATTGCATGCAAGTTAGAGCATATAATGACAGATAAAATGGAAGAAAAGACTATAGAGCTACTTAATAATCCTGAAAAGTGTCCTCATGGAAATTATATTCCATATGGTTTTAAAGATGTTGGGAAAATTATAAAGCGTGGAAATCTTCTTTCAGAGGTTGAAGAGAAGGGTCATTTTCGTGTTATAAAAGTTTTTGATATAAATCCAAATCTTCTCAGAATAGTTACCAGATTGAATATTCTTCCAGGTACTATTATTAATGTGATAGATATATTCCCTGAGAGGAATCTATTAATCGAGATAAATGGAAATGAACACGTTATTTCTCCACAAATTGCTGCGACTATAGTGGTGGAAAGAATATGAGTCAAGAATCGAAATGGGATTATGATAAAACTAGAAAATCATTATTAAAAAAACCAGTTAGGGATATTAATCTTTCATCAGTCATAACACTTTATGATTTATACCTTCAACTAAAAAACACGGGTGGATTCACAGCAACAAAAGTAGCTGAAGCTATTGACATTCTTTCGGAAATGATTATGAAGAAAGATGTTACAAGATTTTTATCATTTCCTGCTTGTATAATTGCAACAGGAACTAGAGGGGTAATTAAAGAACTGATAAAAAGAAAAATGTTTGACGTTGTAATAACAACAACTGGAACTTTAGATCATGATTTGGCTAGGATTTGGCAAAAATACTTTCATGGATCTTTTATGATGGATGATATTATGCTTCGGAAGTTGGAAATTAATAGGCTTGGAAATGTTCTTGTGCCTAATGAAAGTTATGGAATTATTTTAGAAAAGAAGCTCCAGCCTATACTTTCAAATATATATGAAAGTGGATTGCGTGAATTGTCAACGTATGAATTAATATGGGAAATTGGAAAGAGAATAGATAACGAGGAATCAATAATATACTGGGCTACAAAAAATAAAATCCCCATAATTGTTCCAGGAATTACTGATGGAGCAGTTGGGTATCAGATATGGTTGTTCTATCAAACACATAAAGATTTCAAAATTAATATTTTAAAAGATGAAGATTTATTAAATGATATCATTTGGGAATCGAAAAGCACGGGGGCTCTTATAATAGGTGGTGGAATATCCAAACATCATGCAATTTGGTGGAACCAATTCAAAGAAGGTTTGAAATATGCCGTCTACATAACAACTGCTCCAGAATGGGATGGCAGTCTCTCAGGGGCTAGAACGCGAGAGGCAATCTCTTGGGGGAAACTTAGTGAAAGTGCTAAACATGTAACAGTTGAAGGAGATGCTACAATCTTACTTCCCATTATCATTAGTGCTCTATTAAGCAAAATGGAGATGAATAAATCATGATATATGCTATATGGTTAATTAATAGGTCTGGAACTCCAATTTTATCCAGAACATATAAAGGGTTTAATGTAGATCCTGTACTTTTTTCGGGACTTATTACTGCAATTCTTGGTTTTGCTAGAGAGATAAGTGGCCAAGAGATAAGTGAAATCTCTATGGGGAACTTTAAATTATTGGTTCACACATATATAGAGAGTCCTATACTAGTCCTTGCCGTGAGTAGCGAAGAAGATAAAACAAAATATATCGATTTTGTTGAAGACATACGTAGAAGAATTATTAGAAGATATGGATTGTTCGAAGAGCCTAATATTAATGCCATTCCTGTAATTATTAGAGATCTTGACTCAATAGTATCCCAATATGGCTTCGTAATAGCTGGTGAAGAAGCAGTAACTGATATTTTATTAGATGAAAATGCTCAGAAATTGCTTTTACATTTAATTTTGAATAAAGGACTCCGTATATTGCCGAAAATTGAACTTACTGGAGATTTGATTATTTCATATCCTGAGTTGAAATCTATGGTCCCTATAAATCCGTCTGAGCTTAAATTCTTATTGGAAACACTAACAAAAAATGGATATCTTATTCGAGAAACCTACGCATCAATACTTCAGTGTCCGCTCTGTAAGACATCACATGTAATTACTGTTGCTACATGTCCTCATTGTGGTAGTTCTTCTATAGTTAAGAAAATTTTCATTGAACACTTTAGGTGCGGATATATAGGTCCTAAAACATTATTCACTTCTAGTAAAGCTGAAAAGCTTGTATGTCCATCTTGCAAGCGAGAGTTAGAAGTTGCAGACTTTAGAGAGTTTGAGAGTTTTTACTGTGAGCATTGCAATTCTCTTGTAAATGAACCTGCGTATAAAATCTTTTGTTTAAAATGCAATAAATACTTTAATTTGAACGAAACTAACATTTTTACCATTTCTTCATATTCTCTTAATGAAAAAGCTAGAGAGTTTATTGAAAAGAAGATTCTAAAACAGCTTGTAAGACCAGTTCCTAAGCAAAAAATTAGCAAATTTCATGAACGTTTCATGCATTTTAAAAAACTATCTGAATTAAGATCGAGGGTAAGGCCATTCAAGAAAACTAATAAAAAGAAAATATTGCTATAAAGAATTTTAATAATGAGTGATACTAAAATGTGATTATACGGAGGCAATCCTTTTGATAAAAGCTAGGGTTCCAAGTGGCATTGAAGGGCTCGATGAACTTTTGAATGGTGGTATCCCTAAAGAGCGAAATTTTCTTGTAATGGGTGGACCAGGAACTGGCAAAACTACGTTCGCGTTACAATATATTGTAAAGGGGGCTATTGATTATGGAGAGCCAGGGATTTTTATTACCACTGAGCAAAGTCCTTATGAGATTAAACGTGATGCAAAGTCCTTTGGCTGGGATCTAGACAAATTGGAAGATGATGGTCTTATTAGAATTCTCAATGCGGTGCCAACTCCAATGCCGGGTCAAACTAGGGAGATAGTGCTTCCGGAGATAAATCCAAATGTTGGTTATATTGAATATACGATAGATGACGTTCTTTCGGCGTTTTTTGATTTAGCTAGAACTATAAATCCTAAGCGTGTTGCAATAGATTCAATAACGCAATTTTTATTCTTAGAACAAGATCCTTTAAAAATGAGAGGTAATATCATCAGATTTGTTAATACACTTAAAAGGAATAGAATGACTATTGTAAGCACTGCACAGAAGTATATGAGTGGATCTATGTTTCACGACGTTCTAGCGTTCATAGCTGATGGAGTTCTTGTATTATATCTTCTGAGACGTGGAGTAGAAAAAATTCGAGCATGTGAAATTATTAAAGTACGTGGCTCTAAACATTCTTTGAAGACCGTTGAAATGGAGATCTCTGAAAAGGGAATTGTTATATATCCCGAAAAGACTATTGAAATATCCGAAGAAATAATTATATTCTAGGTGAATCGGGATATGCCCTTTCTTTATGGGATAAGGGTAAACAATTCTGAAATAAAAATATACTTTGGTGATATCACAAAATTGAATGTGGATGCCATTGTTAATGCTGCAAATAGTCTAATGATAATGGGTGGTGGAGTTGCTGGAGCTATCAAAAAAGCTGGCGGGGATATAATAGAAAAAGAGGCTATGAAACAAGCTCCTGTACCCGTAGGATCCGCTATCTACACGACCGCTGGTAAATTAAATGTAAAATATGTAATTCATACTCCCACGATGGAACGTCCCGCAATGCGAATAAATCAAGAAAATGTAAGAAAAGCTATAAGAGCTGCATTAAAGGTTGCAGAGGCTCTTGAGGATGTTTTTTCTTTAGCTATACCAGCATTAGGAACAGGAGTTGGTGGAGTTTCAAAGAAAAATGCAGCGGAGATTATGATAAATGAAATTCTTACTTTTATAAAAGGTGGAACTAAATTAAGAGAAATAATCCTCTGTGACATAAATAAGGACCAATGCAATGAATTTATAAAAGTACTTGAATTGGTAAAAGATTTGTAGTTATAATAAATAAGTAGATGACTACTATAGTAAAGAAAACTATAGCATCACTACGTATTTTCTTTATTATCTCTTTTTCTAAATTGCTTGCTCTTGCATAGATTATTTTATTTGCCACCGCAGAGACATTTGCTAAAATAATGGAAATTGAAGCATCCACGACAGAGATTTTTCCAGTTGCGAATAAAGTTACTGATGCTAAAGTAACAGCTCCTGCATTAGCTAAGCCGCCAATAACGCCAGCTATATATATCCCATAAACATCAAAAATCGATTCAAGTAGCACCGAAATAAAAGTAACAATTGCAAAAACTACTACAAACTTTGCAGCCGTTTTTAATGAAAAAGGAGTTTCAATCTCAGGTGTTGCCAAATCCTCTAATTCTCTTCTTTCTCTTCTTAGTAGTAACATAACTCTTATGATTCCTATGCAAATGAAAATTCCTAGTGGAATAATAAGTATTCTCACAAGATCTTTTGACACGGTAGGATCTAATATTGCTGCGATAAAGATATTTCTTAGTAACATTGAAACATTTGCTAGTAAAATTCCCAATCTTATGTAATCCTTATACTGCTCATCTATCTCATTATAATGCCTTCCTAAACTCATTACAGTAGCTTCGCTATTTACCAAACCACCAAGGATTCCAAAAAGCAAAATGCCACGATATGCAAACTTCTTTATAAGAATATAATTTACAAACATTATTGATAATAAAATGATCATCAAGAAATAAAAAGTTTGTAAGTCTATAGTATGGAATATTGGATCCGTAACACCTGCTGGTATAAGTGGATAAAATAGAAGAAACAGAATCCCTAATTCTAAAGCTGAAGTAATTTCTTCTGATGATAATTCATGAATTATTTTTGTAAATTCTCCTTTCATAGAAAGGACAAATGTTGTAAATATTGATACGGTTGCTGCTAAAACCATTGCATTGTTATAACCGTTATCAAGACCAACTAGAAGGCCAAGCAAAAAGGCTATCACAAATGCAATAGATGTGGTAAGTCCGTATTCTGCTGTCTTCCATACTCTATATACCGTGTATACGCTGATTGTAAACATTACAAATCCTACTGCAAAATAAATAAGTATACTCTCATGTAATTGGTCGTTAGTTATCACTACAAGTGTGCCAAATAAGCTTATTAGCCCAAAACTTCTGAGGCCTAGTGGCTGTTCTTCTTTCCATTTTTGCCTCTCAAGTCCGATAATTGCACCTACTGAAAATCCAACTAAGATCTTTACAGCTAGCTCGGTAGAAAGTAGGATTTGCATTCTGTGTCACCATTAAGTAAGTAGAGAGTAGAAGAAAAATATATGTTGCCTTAAAAATATTTTTGTTTTAGATAAAAATATGAAAAATAAAGAAAATAAAAAAGCTATGTATAAGCGCTTAGGTATGGTGCTATATAAATCCAAATTGTTGTACCCAGAAGAATTGCTATGCCCTCAGCAATGGCCAGAAATGCAATAATAAAAGCAATTGGTTTAAATGTTAAAATCTTTCCTATAAGTTCAATTATATCGGTGATCATCCTAGTTATACTATAAACAATAACAGCACCTATAATGAAAGCAGCGATTGCAATATTAGTTCTAGTTAGGACTGGACTTATTAGGACTAGGGTATCCCACCAGCTGGGGGGTATAGCTGAAAGTACTAACATGGCAAGCGCGGCTCCTGAAAGAAGCGCAGCAAATGCTGCAATAGGTATTTTTGTAAGTGGTGCTATGAAGAGAGCGATTCCAAGGAGCGCAAGCATTACCAAAGTAAACGTATTAAGTGCTCTTGAACTAAATGCATAATAGGCTACAACTATGTCTGCGATGCCAATAAAGAAGCCAAATATTCCAATTATCTTTATTATTGGTGTGAGTATTTTACCGAAAATCGGTATTTTGTCAGAGAGTGCCTCAAAAAACCAACTCGCTAGTGCTATACCTCCTAAAATAAGAGCAATTGATGCATATGTTTCAATAGGAAGTGACTCAATAGCAATCATGGTAAATCACTCCAATAGAATCTAATCCTCTTAATATATAAAAAATAGTTTAACCCCTATATAGATGTTTTCCTTTCCTCTACTCTAAATACAATACAGTAACAACATAAATTAATATTATCTCGATGTTTACCTAGTAGGCCTTATTACCATTAAACATCTTGCCTGATCATTTTTTATTTCAATAAGCCCTCTTCTCTCAAAGTTTTCAAGTATCTTTTTAACCTTCGAAATAGGAATTCCCGTTAAATCAGAAATATTTCTAATACTTACCCAATTTGGTGCTTCGTCTCTTAAGACGTAGTATGGCTGATAGGTTGGATCATCCTCAGTAAGATTATATAATCTATTTAGTTCTTCTTCTTGCATTTGGACTCTTTTAATGTAATACTCTAATTTCTTTCTACACTCTAATAGGCTTTTTCTTAAGTTTTCTACTCTCTGAGCAATATCTGTTGATGCTCCTGCAGACGCTTTTATTTGCTCAAGCTGTTTTGAGAGGTATTGAATTTGCTTTTCCTTTTCTGCTAATTTTGCCTCGTAAAGTTGTACTGTTTTTCGTAACTCATCGATTTTCTTCTTTAGCTCATCAACTTCTGAAATTGTAGAGGTTTGCGTCATTTTGAAAAGTTCATTAAAACGCTCTTCAAATCTAGCTATGAGTGGCCCAGCAAATGGTGAAATTCCCAATCGCTCCATCTCAGAAATAAGTGTAGATATCAATTCTGTAAGTATAAATTTTAATGTGCTTTCCTCAACGTACATTTATTATATAGTCCCCCTAGGAGTTAATTTAGTATTGGTATGTACAAATATATGCTACCAAAAATATTAAAAGGTTTACTATTTTCTTTCACTCAAAAAGGAAGCTAAACGTCTTAAAATGATAGACCCAAATAAATATTTCAAAAATAGTTTCTTGGTTTTCAGAAGTGTAAGGAAGAGTAAACATTCAAAAATCTTAGAGTTTAATCTATTTAAGAGTAGGTTGTATCATGCTAGACCAATTTATAAGGGTAAAATAGAATTTTACAATCTGGATGACGAACATCTCAGGCCTTTTCGTGCTTGGTTTGAGTATGGAAATAAAGAGTTATATATTGATCCTAAAAAGATAATATCAGCTTTGCGGTCGGTAAAGCAAGTTTTTTTAGATGAAAATGATGTTTTTCCCTTTAAAGATGAACTTATACGTTTCTTTGAGGAGCAGAAAATAAAATATGAGACAACTAAATTTTGTAGGTTTTGCCTTATTAGTGGAACTTATACGATACTTAAAGAAAACGAATCAATAAAAGTGTACAATGAGTCTATTTGTATAGATTGTGCCTCCAAAGAAATACTAAATGAGTTGTCTTCATTAGGTATTCAAATATCTGAACACTTTATTCCCTATATCACCAGACTGTTAAGACTAAAACGTGATTATGAAGCAATTTTAAAAATGCTTTCCAATGAAATAGACCCCCTTGCAGACAGTAAACTTACACTTTACGACATCATAGAGCCTACAAAAGAAATAGAGAAGATCACATTAAAGGATCTTAGAATTCCAGATGCGTTAAAGGAGATACTTTTAAGTACGGGCATTAATATATTAACAGATATTCAAGCTAAAGCTATAAAAGCTGGTCTGCTCGATGATAAAAATCTGCTTATAGTGTCATCAACTACAAGTGGCAAGACGCTTATAGGCGAAATTGCGGGCGTAACAAAAGTACTTAAAGAAGGGAAGCGCTTTATCTTTTTAGTGCCTTTAGTTGCTCTTGCAAATCAAAAGTATGATGACTTCAGAAGAAAATATCAAAGGCTAGGACTAAAGGTTGCAATTCGGATTGGTATGAGCAGAATTGATGTTGGAGAGGAGGAACTTGTAGTAGTTGATACCGAAATTTCTAATGCAGATATTATAGTCGCTACCTATGAGGCATTTGACTATATTCTTAGAAGTGGGCAATTTAAAGAAATTAATAACATTGGTACCATAGTCGTAGATGAAATTCAAATGTTATCGGATGAAGAAAGAGGCTGTGAAATTGCTGGTTTAATATCAAGGATGATGAACATTTATCCTAATGCGCAATATATCTTCCTTTCAGCAACTGTTGGTAATCCAGATGAATTAGCAAAAATACTTAATGCTAAGCTTGTATTTCATGAGAGCCGTCCAGTTCCAATAGAGCGTCACGTGATTTTTTTAAAAAGCGAGTCTGACAAACTTAGATTTTTAAAACGATTGATAAATGCAGAATATTCCGTGGTAAGTAGTTATGGATATCCTGGTCAGAGTATTGTATTTACGCACTCACGTAAGCGAGCTAGTGAAATAGCAAAAGAATTAAACTCGAAAGGAGTTCGGATAGCAACATATCACGCTGGATTGTCCTATTCAAAAAGAAGAATGGTAGAGATAGGATTTGAAAGAGGTATCTATAAAGCTGTTATTACAACGGCTGCTTTAGGTGCTGGTGTTGATTTTCCTGCCAGCCAAGTAATTTTTTATGATCTAGCGATGGGCAAGGATTGGTTGACGAATGCTGAGTTTCATCAATTTATGGGGCGAGCTGGGAGACTTGGAAAGCACGATAAAGGGAAAGTGTTTTTACTTGTTGTTCCTGGAAGAAAAATACATGCTGGCCAAGATAGAACAGAGGACGAAGTAGCTATCAGTTTACTTACTGGTAGCATAGAACCAGTTAGTGTCAACTGTAATCTTGACATGCAAGCAGGACAAATATTAGCTCATATTTCAATGATGAATGGTATTTCAATAAACGAATTACAGAAGATGACTTTACTTGATTTGTTTTTAACTGAAAATATTAGCAACATAATAAACAGCCTCGAGAAACTTAATATGCTAAGAAAGACCCACGATAATTACATACATTTAACACAACTGGGCAAGGCAGTTGCGGTCTCGTTTTTCACTCCTGAAATGGCAAAAAAGGTTATAATGCTTTTAAATAATAATGAACACCCGCTTGATATTGCAATAAATATAACTCCGCTAGAAAATGTTTATATTTCCTCTAAACTTCATAATGCACTTACTAAAATTTTCAGATCAAAAGTATCAATAAAATTGTTTTCTGGGCATGTACTAGATTTGATTAATAATGTTAATTACTATAGAAAAAACTTGCCAAAATGGATTCTAGACCTTGTAGTTAGATGGATTCACGATTTCTTTAATTGTAATTGCCCTGATAGCCCATATTGTGATCATGGTCAGCTTAATGTGCTTAAAAAAGTTGTAGAGCTTAGGAAATATGGAATGACTCCATCTAAAATATCTGCTTTTATGCTTAAAAAATATGAAATCCATATATATCCCGGTGATATTTTTAATTGGTTAGATTCTCTAATTCATTCATTAAAGGGTATTAGTAGGATTGCATCTGCAACAAGTCGTACTGATATTATCCCTATGATTCAGCATGAAGTAGAGAACATTGAAACACCACAAAAGATTAGTTTATAAAATGTAACTTTCTAATTGGGCGCAACTAATACTTTATGTCTTCGTATAACAACGTTTTAGTGCGCTTCTAAAGGTCGCAACGTACTATACGTGGTACTATACACGACCCGCAAAAACAAACACCATAAAGAATTATCTCTAACCCACAAATAGCATACCATACCTATCCAATCCGTGAATACGCTAAAATCAGCCGTGATGTCTTATAGAAACCCACTTGCAACAAGATGTGAGCACGCCCGCGAAACTCTCGCCCCTTCAGCCCACTCATTCGCTTCGCATACCATTATCCACTTCAATGATATTACGCACAGTAATGCCCTCCCTGTATGTATCTGGAGCCTCCAACCACTCGTCAACCGCAAGCGACCTGAGATGCTGGCCGACAATCCTTAGACTTTTATGAATTGCAACATATCGAAGTACTTCATCATAGTTCGCATAAGCCTTGAAATCCTCCCCCCTCCACATACGTTGATACTCCCTGAATATTTTCTGCCACATTGTGCCACGAGAAAAATTCCATGATGCGGAAACCCTATAGTGTGTTCTTATGCCGAAAAGCCAGTAGGACGCAATGGCTTCGGAGAATGCATATTTATTATCTATCCATAAATCATCTATGGTGATACCATTTAGAATCGCACGGTACACTATTGCAAGGCCTATATGCCCCTCATGAACACTCCCAGTAGTTACTTCAAAGCCTAGCGGTAATCCGG